>CAYXRN010000001.1:0-26234 GCA_964467635.1 uncultured Chitinophagaceae bacterium
ACCGTCGCAGAAAGTCTGTACATGGTTTTAGGAAAAGAATGCAGACCGCCAAAGGACGCAAAGTGTTGGCCTCCAGGAGAGCAAAAGGCCGTCATAAGCTGACTGTTTCTGATGAGCGGAAACTGAAATAGGAAGATGTGTGGGGCAGGGCGGAGTATATTGAGCTTTAAAAAGACAGGTCATGGCTTTCCGTACTTTTCCTAAAAATGAACATCTGAAAAGCAAAAAACAAATTCAGGCGCTTTTCCATCATGGGAAAGCGTTTTCTGTTTTCCCGTTGAAAGTATATTACCTGGTTTTTCCATCCCCCGAGCCAGGTCCTGGACGCGCAGGATTTTCAGTACCTACCCGTCATTTTAAAAAAGCTGTTGACAGAAATCGCATCAAACGCCAGATGCGTGAAACCTATCGGCTGCAAAAAGAAGAACTTGCCGATTTTCTCTGCGATAAGCAATTGGACTTAGCCGTATTTTTTGTCTACATTGACAAAAATCCAGCTGATTATCCTGTGCTGCATGAAAAAATGAAGGTGTCTTTAGACCGGCTCATTAAGCTGATACGTAAGCAGTTGTTGACCAATGAAAACAGTTAATAAAATATTGGCACTGCCTTTTATCCTGCTGATCAAGCTCTATCAATGGATTCTTTCTCCATGGACTGGCCAGCATTGCCGCTTTACACCGACTTGTTCCCAATATGGCATGGAGGCGTTAAAAAAATACGGGCTATGGAAAGGAGGCTATCTTACAGTGCGCCGTTTGCTCGCTTGTCGCCCGGGAGGAAGACACGGATATGATCCGGTCCCCTGAAATGCAAAGACATAAGGCGAGATAATCTGGCAAGGCGTGCAAAGAATAAATGTTGCTGTGGCGTTGCTCGCTATTCTTACACTGGCCAGCCGCCTACCCCTAAAAACGAGCGTCTGGGCGCCGCTTTCTTATAAATTTTTCAAAATAAAATCGGTCATTCTGGTGAATAATTGCATGCGGGTATTTCCCCCGTAAATGCTGTGGTTTTTATTGGGATAATAGGCCTGTTGAAATTGTTTATCCGCCTGGACCAGGGCTTCACTGAACATCATGCTGTTTTGAAAATGCACATTATCATCTGCTGTCCCGTGAATGAGTAGAAATGCGCCGTCCAACCGGCTGGCATAAGTAATGGGGGATGTTTTTTTATACCCTTCAGGGTTTTCCTGCGGTGTTCGCATAAAGCGTTCCGTGTATATGTTGTCATAATAGCGCCAGTTGGTAACTGGAGCTACGGCAACGGCCGTCCGGAAAACGTCAGATCCGACCGTGATCGCTAGGCAACTCATTAACCCTCCAAAACTCCAGCCCCAATGCCCAATACGGGAAGGATCCACATAGCTGTAATGATCAATAAGCCATTGTGCAGCATCTATCTGGTCCTGAAGCTCATGCCATCCGAGATTGAGATAGGTTTTCTTTTTTTTGAATGCGACCCCGCGGTATCCGGTACCTGTATTATCTACGCTGATAATGATGTATCCTTTTTCCGCAAGCATTTGCTGCCAGAAATTGAAGCCGCCCCAACGGTTGACCACTGTTTGCGAGCCGGGGCCACCGTAATTCATGAACAAGACAGGATAGGTCTTGGTAGAATCAAAATCAGGAGGATACAGCATCATTGCATTCAAGTTCACCCCGGAGGAATTCGGAATTTTCAGGAAAACGCCTTTTGATAAGGCGTAGGCTGCCATCCTTTCTTTAAGCGCGCTATTGTCTTCCAATTCCCGGATCATCCGGCCATCTTCATCATGAATGGAATAGACAGGAGGGGTATTTAAAGCAGAATATTGATCCAGGTAAAAGGTGTTGTCGGCATTGAATGTGATGTCATGCCACCCCGGCTTATCTGTGATTTGTTTTAATCGAGAACCATCGAAACGCACCGCAAATAGCTGGCGACTCATGGGGTTAGGATAGGCTGCCGTAAAGTAAAAAAGTTTGTTTTTCTGATCTATTCCGGCTACCTCGTCAATGCTCCACTCCCCCTTGGTTAACTTGGCGAGCTTTTCTCCTTCCAGGTTATAAAGATAGGCATGTTGCCATCCGTCCGATTCATTGACAATGATAAAATGTTTGCTATCTTTTAGGAAAAACAGGTCGTCAAAAAGGGATTCAGATATATACCATTTTGCGGTATCTGTATAAATTATCCGACTGTCTCCGGTATGGGTATTGTTCAGCAGCAGCTCTAGTTTGTTTTGCAACCGGTTTAAGCGATAGATACACAGCGTTTGGTTATCCTGTGTCCATTTGATGCGGGGTATATACTGATCCGTCTTTTCCCCAATGTCCATGCTTTGCGTTTCTTTGTTACTTAGGTCATATACGTGGATGGTGACTACAGAATTAGGTTCTCCGGCTTTAGGATATTTGTAGGTATACAGGGTAGGGTAATTGCTGGTATCAGTATAGAAAGTAAGGGTATACAAAGGTACCTCTGATTCATCGAAACGATAGTAGGCAATCCGATCGCCGTTAGGGCTCCACTCAAAGGCCTTTGTAAAACTAAACTCCTCTTCATAAACCCAGTCGCAACTCCCATTGATGATATGGTTTTTCTTTCCGTCAAATGTAATCTGTATTTCTTTTCCGGTGGATAGGTTTTTGTAATAGAGGTTGTTCGCTCTTACATAGGCCACTTTTTTCCCGTCAGGAGAAAAGGTAGGGTGTAAGACAGGCGATTCAGTTAATTGAACTAATTGTTTGGTTTTTAAATTGAATACATAAGGAATAGTTGTGTAACTTCTTCTGTAAATAGGTACTTTTTCTGTCTTGATGAGCAACTTATGCTCATCCTGGCTGAATGTATAATCATTCAACCGGATCCGCTTACCAGATGAACTCACCAGCTCCTTAGCCTCTACCAATGTATCTGTTGTTTTACCCGTTTTGAAACTCTTTTTTACGAGATCACCTTCCTGGCTGATTTCCGTATAAAACCTACCGTCATTCATGGAGGAAAAGCCGGGGACTCGTTCTGCGTAGAAGGTGTATTTTTGATAGAGGTCTGAGATTGTAATTTGCTTCTTTTGTGCAAAAACAAGCGCAGGGACAAGAAGGATAAGGAAACAAAATAGCTTTTTAACCAGATACATTACTTGCATTCTTTTATTCTTCGAATTTCTTAAATACAATAGAGCTGTTGTGACCGCCAAAGCCAAAGGTATTGCTCATGGAAAAACGGATTGGCTTTTGGAGGGGGTCCTTCAGGACAATATTCAGCTGCTTGGGAATTTCAGGGTCTATCTCAGTAGTATTTATAGTAGGAGGAATAACATTGTTTTTTGTGGCAAGAATACTAGCGATGGCTTCTACCGCACCGGCTCCGCCAAGCAGATGTCCGGTCATGGATTTGGTAGCGCTGATAAAAATTTTTTCGACATCGGCTCCGAAAACTTTTGCAATGGCTTTGGCTTCGCTGGGGTCTCCAATGGGCGTAGAAGTAGCGTGTGCATTAATATAATCAATTTCTTTCGGACTGACGGAGGCATCCTTGATTGCCAGACGCATCGAATGATAAGAACCCAGTCCATCGGGGTGGGAACCCGTCATATGGTAAGCGTCCGCGGTCATGGCGGCGCCCACTATTTCGCCGTATATGGCCGCACCGCGTTTTTGGGCATGTTCCAGTTCTTCGAGAATGAGCGCGCCGGCTCCTTCCCCTAATACAAAACCATTACGTGTGGGGTCGAATGGACGGGAGGCTGTTTGGGGATCTTCGTTGTTGTTGCTCAAGGCTTTCATGGAGGAAAAACCACCTACTGCGGCTTCAGTTATAGGGGCTTCGGAACCACCTGCGATGATCACATTGGCTTTGCCAAGCCGCAGATAGTTCAAGGCATCCATGATGGCGGTATTCGAGGTGGAGCAAGCTGTTACCACGGCATAATTAATGCCCATCAGGCCATATTTTATGGAAATCATTCCCGCAGCCATATTGGAGATAATCTTCGGCACAAAAAACGGGTTAAAGCGGGGAATAAAATTGCCTTTGGCGTATTCTTTTATTTCATCTTCAAATGTCTGCATGCCACCTTGTCCGGACCCCCATATTACGCCGGTGTCCAGTGGGTCCATTTTTTCAAAATCCAAGCCGGCATCTTTTACCGCTTCATCTACTGCTATCAGGGCATATTGTACATATGGATCGGTCTTTCGTAATGTGCTTTTATCCAAGTGGTCAGAAGGATTAAAGTCTTTGAGGCCGCACGCGAATTGTGTGCGAAACTGGGAAGCGTCGAAATTCGTAATCGGACGGGCGCCGGATACGCCGCGGAGCAAATTATCCCAATAGGTTTTTACATTATTGCCTAAAGGTGTTAAGGCGCCTAATCCGGTGATGACTACTCTTTTCATAAGTGAGATTTTCCTTTATATTTTAATGAATCACAAAAATAGGGAAGTAATTTTATAAAATGTGCCGTACATCCCAAAAGTCTTTGGCTTTCGGGATGTAATGTACAAAGATTTTATGCTTGTGAAAGAATATGCCTGTAAAGTACGGAAGCCGCTTGATTTTAGTCTCCCGGTAAGGCTGGTATGTTCGGCTAAAAATAACTTGGTTGTGATGTAAACTGCGCTTCACCTGCCCTGGGCATACCAGTGCCTGCCCTGGCGCAATGGGTGCTTTTTTGCGCAGTAGGTGAGGTAAGACCAAAGCCCATCTCACGAAGGCCTAGGCTGCCTATCCTTCGTCCATATTCCGGTGGACGAGCTTGACGTTTCATCGTATGAGAAAACGATGTATTATTTTAACCCCAAAATCGTTTTGGCTAATGTAATCATGTCAGCGTCTCCGGTGTATTTACCTGGTTCATCCGAAAGTTTTACCACCCTGATCCAGTCTTTTCCCTCCGGCCGCGCGGCCGACATCTTAATGACGATGTTCAATGGCTCCAGGCCGACGTCGTTGGTGAAATTGGTGCCAATTCCGAAGGACATGCCTATTTTATTTCTACAAAAAGCGACGATGCGGTCTACCTTTTGCGGGTTCAATGCATCGGAAAAGATAATAGTTTTGCTCAACGGATCAATATTCAATGACTGGTAATGCGCGATTGCCTGCCGGGCAAAGATGATGGGGTCGCCGCTATCATGCCGTACACCATCAAATAATTTTGAGAATTTTTTATCGAAGCTTCCAAAAAACACTTTTGACGTATAAGTGTCAGATAAAGCAATTCCCAGGTCACCGCGATAGACCTCAACCCAATTTTCTAACGCGATGATGTTAGCCATCTGAAAACCGAATCTTGCCGCATGGAACATAAACCATTCATGAGCATGGGTACCAATAGGCTTTACTCCGGAGCTAAGGGCAAGCGCTACGTTGCTGGTACCGGTAAAGCAGCCTTCCCCATGCTTTTTTAATGCGTTTACTACTAATCGATGCACGGCAAAGGAATGACGCCGGCGGGTACCGAATTCCGCTATTTTTATACCCATTTTTTTATAATGACTAATCTTGGCTTTTACAATATCGATTACTTCTTCGTCCGGGAGTCTTGGCATTTGTTGAAAGCGGTAATAGAGTTCACTGATCAGTGCCATAAGCGGCACTTCCCATAGAATGCTCCTGTACCAAAGCCCTTCGATAAGTACTTCCAGGTTTTCTCCTTTCTGGTGAATCTGTACTTCAGATGGGATATATCGAAAGCCGCTTAAGAAGTCAAGGTAAGTTGGATCAAGGTAACTGCATTTTTCGTTTAAATATTGTTTTTCTTTGTCAGTCAGTTTCAAGCTTGCCATTTTCTCTACTTCGCTCGTTAAGGCTGCTGCAAATCCTGGTGGAAATGAATGAGCTCCCCTGTTAATGAATTTATAACTCACACGTGCATATGGAAAGAGTTTGATTACCGCGTTCTGCATGGTGAACTTATAGAAATCGTTATCTAAAATTGACGTAATGATATTATCTGAAGAGATCATATCTGTATGATTATTATTACCAGAGGAAAGGTAACGAAATATTTACTATTTTTTCAGATGCTGCCGGTTCGATAAAATACGTTCCCTGCTCCAGAATATTTGTTTTTCAAATGGAGCCTCCCGGACCGGACATTCCATTAACCGGCAATACGGGCAGCTTAGGGGTGGTGTACAGGGATCCGTATGGATGAAGCATTCTACTTCTCTTTTTGGAAAATGGTCATTCAATATTTCTTCTATTTCCTTTACTTCGCGATGAACTTCCAATAAAGTATAGTAATAAGGCAGGGTAACATGGCAGTCAATATGCAGATTGTTGCCAAATTGTTGAATCCGCAGGTTATGAACGTCTATCCATTGTGGTTTCCTGTTTTTAGAAAGAATGACCGCAATTTGGTCAACCACCTTCAGGTCTGTCTCGTCCATCAGCCCGGAAACCGATTTTCTTAATAGCGAATAGCCTTTCGCGATGATCAGGATACCCATTATCAGCGAGGCGACCGGGTCCAGCCATTGCCATCCCGTTGTGCTTATCAACAACAGCACGATGATGATCCCGAGACTTGACCACGCGTCTGTCAAAATATGTTGCCCGTTGCCGGTGATCGTTATAGAGGGGAGCCGTTTCCCGGAACGTATCAAAAACAGGCCCAGCAGCAGGTTGGCCGCACCGGTAACAACCAGGATAATTATTCCGCTGTGTAGTCCGGTTAATGTCCTGGGGTGAATAAAATAATCGAAAGCCTTATATAATATCAGTAAGCCGGCAATGGTGATCATGCCGCCCTCGAAACCAATAGAGAAAAATTCTACTTTACCATGACCGTAAGGATGGTTTTTGTCCCGGGGTTTTGCGGTCAGGTACACGCTGTAACAGGCAAATAGTGCCGCTACCACATTGATTATGGACTCCAGGGCGTCAGAAAGTACGGCTACGGAATCCGTTTCCAGATATGCGATAAACTTTCCTGCTGTAATGGCAATGCTTACAACCAGGGAAAGGAAGATATACCGGAACTCTTTATGTCTCAAAAATTACGGTTTTTGGGGTGTCTAAATCAAAATTCCTGCGATTGCTGCAGACATATATGAGGCAAGCGTACCACAGATCAGGGCCTTAAAACCAAGTCGGGCCAAGTCCGTCCGGCGGGAAGGTGCTAATTCTCCTATTCCCCCCACTTGTATGGCGATTGAGCTGAAGTTGGCAAAGCCACATAAGGCAAAGCTAACAATTACCATCGTTTTTGGAGTGAGTGTTTCTTTTATTTGTGACAGGTCCATATAAGCTACAAATTCATTGACCACCATCTTTGTTCCCAATAACGCACCGGCAGTCTGGGCTTCATGTCCGGGGACCCCCATGGCTCGCGCCATGAGAGAGAAGATGCTGCCTAAAATCTGATTCAGGCTCAATGTGTGCAGGTGGATGCCGATGAAGTCCAACGACAATCCCAGGCCGGCGAGAAAGCTGCCAATTCCACCCAAAAACCAGTCGGCCAGCGCAATCAGTGCAATAAAGCCAATCAACATGGCTGTCACATTAAGGCCTACACGTAGACCGTCGCTTGCGCCATGGGAAATGGCGTCCAGTATATTGAAGGTGTTTTTCTTTACCCGCAGGGTTACCTCCTTTTTGGTTTCCGACTCTTCGGTTTCCGGCCAGACAATCTTTGAAATAACCAGCGCGCCGGGGGCGGCCATCAGGCTGGCGGCGATCAGGTACTCTGCCGGCACCCCCAACGCGATGTACACTGCCATCACGCCGCCGGCAATACAAGCCATACTCCCGGTCATGGAAGCCAGCAATTCACTCATGGTCATTCCTTTTAAATAAGGCTTGATCAGTATCTGTGCTTCTACCTGTCCTACAAAGGCGCTAGAAGCGTTGCTGAGGGCTTCACTTCCACTGACCCCCATGACTTTATACATTAGCCAAGCCACTGCTTTTACGACACGTTGCATGATCCCCCAGTGATAGGCCATACTCACGAGTACGGCGACAAAGATGATCGTCGGAATAATCGTGAAAAAGAAGATCAGGTTGTTAGCGGGGCCAAATGCTTTGGTAAGCAGGTCCGAATTGACCAATGGACCAAATACGAAGGCGGCCCCCGCATGAGCCATATTCAATATTTTGGTTACCTCAGCCCCTAACCATCCGAAAATCTGCTTTCCTATCGGTACTTTCAGGATGAAAACAGCTAGCGCGATCTGTATGGCCAATCCGGATAGTACTACACGGTAATTGATTTTCCTGCGGTTATTAGACATCACGAATGCGATCCCTAAGATGACTACTATACCTATTAGCCCGGTGAACCTGCCCATTATTATCGGTTTATTTGTCGGAGTGTAAAACTCAGCGGTCTTTAGCTAACGGCATACAAGCACCCTGTTACACTCACGGTTTTAAATAATTTTCGGTCGTCTTTCCTTCTTTCTTTGATCGGGTAACCCGGTTCTTTGGAAAATCGTCCGACAGGTAAAGCCGGACAGTGATTTCCTGGAATCTAGTTATCAGCTGTTTTTGCTACGCATTTCTACCAATTTACAAACCGAAAAGTAAAACATATTTTTGAAATCCGGTTTTTCGGGTAAAAACTTTACTTTTGAAGCAATTTATCTTTTTACTTTGAAACGGTATTTGACATCATTTCCCTTTTACAGAATATTCGGGCTGCTCCTTCTCCTGTTAACAGCAAGCGCCCTGTCCGCACTTGCTCAGCGTACTTGCGGTACCCCCCTTGCTATTAAACAGGCTATCACACGAAACCCCAAGCTGTTAGAAAGATATCAAAAGATCCGTCAAGAGCCGTCACTAACTATTCAGGATCAATCTATAGCCAGAGGCAGGCCGGTAGCCGTTATTCCCGTTGTGGTGCATGTGGTGTTGCCCAACCCGGAAAGCGTGACCGATGCGCAGGTTATGTCTCAGATAGCAGTTCTAAACGAAGACTATGCACAACTCAATACGGATACCGCGCAGATTCCGGATGTGTGGCAGCCCGTTGCAGGGGATATGAAAATCAGCTTTTGTCTGGCACAGCGTACTCCGGACGGTGCACCTACGAATGGGATTGACCGGGTAAAGACGAACCGGAGAAGCTTTAATGTATCTTATGCAGCTGCCGATGTAAAACATTCCGCTAGTGGGGGCGCAGATGCATGGAATACAACTGACTATTTAAATATCTGGGTCTGTAATTTGGCCGGAGATAACCTGGGCGTAGGTACGCCTCCTGTTGTATATCCCGAAGACGAGCAGGGAGTAGTGATTCAATACAATGCTTTCGGTACCGTCGGGAACCTCCTACCTGATTTCAATAAAGGACGCACCTGTACGCATGAACTGGGCCATTTTTTTAATCTGCTGCATTTGTGGGGTGCCGGAGACGGTTCTTGCACTCCGGGAGACCACGTGGAGGATACCCCACCGCAGTCTGCTCCCGTGTATGGGGACCCTTCTTTTCCCGACCTGAATGACCCCTGCTCTCCAAACTTTCCGGGCATTATGATTAACAACTTTATGGGGTATGCCAATGATGCGGTTATGAATATGTTTACAAAGGATCAGGTTGTCAGGGCGCAGACCAACCTGTTTAGTACACGAAGCAGCCTGCTTTCTTCAGACGGATGCAAACCGGTTCAACTCAAAGATGTGGATGCAAAACTGCGTTCCGTGGCCGCCCCCAGCGGTAAATTATGTACCGATCGAATTACGCCGGTGGTTACCTTGCAAAACTTTGGCAATCAGGACCTTACAAGCGCTACCTTAGAATATATGGTAGATGGGGCTGTCGCCAAGACCTTTCAATGGACCGGCCAATTGCAGACATTGGACAGTATACAGGTTGCCCTGCCGATCTCGTCAGTAGCTATAGGGATGCATCGGTTCCGGGTATATGTCAGTGCACCGAATGGACAGACTGACGCGCAAACGGCCAATGATACCCTAACCGCTACTTTTCATTTTGATCCGGAGGCCACCGTTCCGTTCTCAGAAAGTTTTGAAGAAAGCCGCTATCCCCCTTCCGGGTGGACCATCAGTAATCCTGATCATCAATTTACTTGGGAGAGGACTTCCCAGGCTGCGCACTCCGGCAACTACGCTGTTATGGTAAAAAACCTGGATTATCAAGCCAACGGACCGGTAGATGAGCTTGTATCGCCTGTTTTTGATGTCCAAAACGCGGACTCTGCCTTTTTGTTTTTTGATGTGGCTGCCGCGGTACAATCTGATCCTGGTGGGAATAACGCTTATTGGGATACTTTGGAGGTATTGATTAGTTATGATTGCGGACAGAGCGGTACGACAGTATATAAAAAATGGGGAAGCCGGCTGATCACTGTGGGTACCCCTGTTACTGCTGAGTTTGTTCCCAGTTCAGAGGAATGGAGAAGGGATTCTATTAACCTGACTCCTTATGTCGGAAAAGGGCAGTTTCGGATTATCTTTCGGAACATCACGAATTTTGAAAATAATATTTACCTGGATGACATCAAGGTAATCACAAGGCCGGTAAATCCTATTCTAAAGCGGGAAAAAGTAATCGTAGTACCTAATCCGGTATCCGGTATATTGCATGTACAATTCCTTTCTCCGCCGCCAGACTTGCAGGCTGTTTCTATTTATAATGCCGCGGGGCAACTCGTTATGCAAAAGGCAGCTTCTGCTATTAATAGCGCGAATCGGATCATGTTTGATTTGACCGAAGTCCCCAGTGGCGTGTACTTCGTCAAGCTGTCTTACAAGGACAGAGATACGGTACGAAAAATTATTAAAATGGATGGACACTTTTAAGAACGGTTGTCCAACAGTTTTGCAGCATAGTTCAGACCGTTACCTAGGACAGTAAAGAAGTCCGAATTCTTCTGCCAAAGCTTGGCCAACTTACCGGTTCGCGGCGCATGCATCATGAATATGGCACCCGCGTTACCGTGATCCTGTTAATAAGATCTATAGGATAAGTAAGGGGTATTAAAAAAAATAATTTTATCCTTTATTTTTTATTTACCCGAAAAAGTTATGTACCTTTCCGTTGAATTAGTTTTAGTGCTGCTAGGTCTGTTAGTTCTTCTTTCCTATTATTGACAGTTGGTCGAATAAATATTTTTGAGAATGGAACACGAGGTCGGATCTAATCTGTTATGGCCCTTTCTGGTCTATGGAATTGCAGTCGTATTATTAGTTTGTGGCATGTTACTTCTCTCCCACTTTTTAGGGGAACGCCACAACGAACCCGCGACAGATACGGTATTTGAATCCGGTGTCAAAGCTACTGGGAATGCACGGTTTCTCTTTCCAATTCACTTTTACATTATAGCGATGTTCTTTGTCATTTTTGACTTGGAAGCGGTATTTATTTTGTCGTGGGCCGTCTCCATAAAGGCGGTAGGCTGGGCAGGTTATGTCAGTGTATTGATTTTTATAGCTGAATTGGTAGCAGTACTTGTATATGTATGGCGTATAGGCGCGCTTAACTTTGGGCCGAGTGGCAAAAAAATATTAAAAGCATATTATAAAAAAATAAGTAAACCGACTCACAATGAAATGGTGGACAACTAAAGTAAATGATCCTACCACAGTACAAAAAGGAAACAGTTCTTTTGAAGAGACCGTTCAACAGTCCGTGGTTTTAACAAAAATGGATGACCTGATAGCTTGGGGAAGAAAGAATTCGATATGGCCTTTTAACTTTGGACTGTCCTGTTGTTATGTAGAAATGGCAACCAGTATTACCAGTAAATATGATATAGCCCGGTTTGGCGCAGAAGTCATTCGCGGTACGCCCCGCGAAGCGGACATGATGATTATCGCAGGAACTGTATTTATAAAAATGGCCCCGGTAATTAAGCGGTTGTATGAACAAATGATGGAACCGCGCTGGGTCATTTCAATGGGTTCCTGTGCCAACTCCGGAGGGATGTATGATATATACAGTGTGGTCCAGGGAGTGGATAAATTTATGCCTGTAGATGTGTATGTTCCGGGTTGTCCGCCACGTCCGGATGCTTTTTTGGAAGGAATAGTACTCCTGAGAGACCGGGTGGGGAAAGAAAAGAGACCATTGAATTGGGTCATAGGCCCCCAGGGCGTGGTTAGACCCGATAAGCCATCAATGAAAGATGCAAAGCGAGCCGAACGGATGAAGATGACGGATATCCGTCCGCCGGATGAAATATAAGACTAATTTGTCCGATTGTTGTTTTAGTGTACCTTTAAGTCTTCATCATCGTTTGTTTTTAAATAGGCAATATCTTCAACTTCGTTAAAAATGTCTGACGTCGTTTCCATATTAAAAGAAAAGTATAATGAGGCCATCCTTACGACTCAGGAAACGAAAGATGACTTTCCTACCTTGTGGATAGCCACAGATCAAATTGTAGCAGTAGTTGATTTCCTTAAGCGGAAAATTGATCAGCCCTACAAGATGCTCTATGATCTTACAGCTATAGATGAACAAGCAAGGATAAACCGCGCGGGACAACCGGATAGCAGATTTACCATTGTATATCTGTTGCTTTCTTTTGAACGAAATGCCTTTATAAGGCTTAAAATTCCGCTTACTGATGAAAAACCGGTAGCCCCCACTGTTACGACTGTATGGCCTGCCGCCAATTGGTATGAACGGGAGGTTTATGACCTGTTTGGAATTCACTTCGAGGGACATCCGGACTTGCGGAGGATATTGATGCCGCTGACTTGGAAAGGCCATCCTTTACAAAAATGCCATCCGGCAAGAGCTACGGAGATGGGGCCTTTTAAGCTGCCTGAAGAAAAGCAGGAAAACGAACAGGAAGCCCTGCAATTTAAACCGGAAGAATGGGGACTGGATCAAAAAGTAGAAGATGAAAATCTGATGTTTTTAAATCTGGGTCCACAGCATCCAGGAACACACGGGGTGTTGCGGCTGGTGCTACAATTGGATGGGGAAGATATCGTCCACGTCGTACCGGATATCGGATTTCATCACCGGGGAGCGGAAAAGATGGGCGAACGCCAATCATGGCATACCTATATTCCCTATACCGACCGGGTAGAATATCTGGGTGGTGTTATGAACAATTTCCCTTATGTCATGACGGTTGAAAAACTGGCCGGTATTGAGGTCCCGGACCGGGCAAAGATGATTCGTATCATGATGAGTGAGCTTTTCAGGATCTCCAGCCATCTGGTGTGGTACGGTACGTTTGCGCAGGATCTTGGCATGATGACGCCCGTATTTTTAATGTTTAACGACAGAGAAAAAGTACTGGATATTGTAGCGGCCGTCTGCGGTGACCGCATGCACCCTAATTGGTTTCGTATAGGGGGGGTGACGCAGGACCTGCCAAAAGGATGGGAAAAATTGATACGGGATTTTATTGATTATTTCCCCAAAAGACTGAAGGAATACGACAAGATGGTGATGAAAAACCGGATCTTCAAAGCGCGTACAGTGGGGATTGGTGTTTATACTACCGAAGAAGCCATTGAATGGGGGGTTACCGGTCCGGGGCTCCGGGCCACAGGATTTGAATGGGATTTCAGGAAGAAGCAACCCTATTCGGCCTATGATCAACTTGAATTCGATATTCCTACCGGTAAAAACGGAGATGCTTACGATCGTGCAAAGGTACGTGTAGAAGAAATGCGGCAAAGTCTTCGCATCATTGAACAATGCTTGCGCGACATGCCCGAAGGGCCTTATAAGTCCCATCATCCATTGGCAACTCCGCCTGATAAAAAATACACCATGCACCATATAGAAACATTGATCAACCATTTTTTAAATGTTACATGGGGACCGGTAATACCCGAAGGGGAAGCTTTTTGTGGCGTGGAGGCCACCAAAGGACACAATGGGTACTATCTGATCAGTGATGGCAATACCAGTTCTTACCGGACGCGGATTAGGACGCCCTCATTCCCTCATTTACAATTTGTGCCAGAGATCAGTCAGGGCTATACGATACCTGACCTGATGGCGATTTTGGGCAGTGTGGATTATGTATTGTCGGATGTGGACCGGTAAAAGTTTTTGATTATGGCAGAGACGAAATTATTAACAGAGGAACAGGTTGCGGATATTAAGAAATTGTATGCGCATTTTCCGGTAAAAAGTGCTGCCTGCATAGAAGGGCTAAAATATATCCAGGACATACACCGCTGGGTTTCCGATGACCTGGTCAAGGAATTAGGGGAAATTTTAGACATGTCCCCTGATGCCATTGATAGTGTGGCTACCTATTATAACCTCATTTTTCGACAGCCTGTAGGCCGGCATGTTATCCTGGTGTGTGACAGCGTGAGCTGCTGGGTAATGGGATACGAAAAGATTATTGATTACTTAAAAAAGAAATTAGGGATAGAATATGGTGAAACTACCCGGGATGGTCGCTTTACCCTATTGCCAATTTGTTGTTTAGGTACCTGTGACCATGCACCGGCTTTAATGATCGATGAAGAGCTACATCGCGATTTAACGGTAGATAAACTGGACAAGATATTGGAGGAATATACATAAAGGCTGGAAAGTAAGGAAACTAAGGCTTCTTTTTAATGTTAATAACAAAGGTGATGATTCATATAAGTAAAACAAACAATTTTGTCAGGATGATACTTCGGCCTGAGTTCAATCCCGGCGTTTGAAGCAGACAATAAAATGGAAAAGCCATTAACACAACATATTAAAACTGATGGTACTAGGCTCACCTTGAAAGAATACGAGCAAGTGGGGGGATATCAAGGGCTGCGGAAGGCGCTGAAGATGAGTCGCAAGGAGGTTACCGAATTGGTAAAGGATTCCGGACTCCGGGGACGTGGTGGTGCCGGTTTCGCTACGGGCTTAAAATGGAGTTTAGTACCAATGGGCGATGATGTACCGAAGCCGAAATACATTGTGGCTAACGGAGACGAGATGGAGCCTGGCACCTTCAAGGATCGTTTACTGTTGGAAGGCAATCCGCATCAGCTCATAGAAGGAATGATCATAGGGGCCTACGCGATAGATGCCAGTTTCAGTTATATTTTTCTCAGATGGGCCTATCATAACGCGGCTAAGGCAATTGTGCAATCCATTGAGGAAGCTTATGGAGCGGGTTACCTGGGTAATAACATTTTAGGGACTGATTTTAACTTGGAGATGTCGTTGCATACCAGTGTCGGCCGCTACATGTGCGGAGAAGAAACAGCGTTGCTGAATGCCTTGGAAGGAAAACGGGCCAATCCTCGCTCCAAGCCTCCATTTCCTGTGGTGAGTGGGTTATTCGGGAAGGCTACAGTGGCCAATAATATTGAAACCTTAAGCAATGTACCGCATATCCTGAACAACGGAGCGGAGTGGTTTATGCAATTAAGTCTGACTGGTGAAGGCGGTACAAAATTATATGGAGCCAGTGGCAAAGTAAAACATCCCGGCTTGTGGGAGTTGCCTTTAGGGACCTCATTTCGTGAGATCCTGGAAGAACATGCGGGGGGCATGAGAAATGGCTTTAAGTTCAAGGGCGCATTACCGGGTGGAGGATCTACGGACTTTCTTACCTCCGAGCACCTGGATGTGCCTATGGATTATACACATGTATCTAAAGTGGGAAGCCGTATGGGGACGGGTACCATCATTGTCCTGGACGATAAGACGTGCGTTGTCGGGATGGTACGCAACCTGGAGCACTTTTTTGCACAGGAATCCTGCGGTTGGTGTACCCCCTGCCGGGAAGGTCTGCCCTGGACAGAAAAACTGCTGACGGCTATTGAAGCGGGAGAAGGTGAAATGGAGGATTTGGATATTTTGTCCGGCCAGACCAAGTATATGGGACCGGGCCGAACATTTTGTGCGCTGGCACCCGGAGCCATGGAGCCCTTACAAAGTGCGCTTAAGCATTTCAGAGAAGATTTTGAAAGGCATATTCGTGAACATAAATGTCCCTGGAAATAAAAAATTATGGCTAAGATATTCATAGATGGTAAGGCGTATGAGGTGGACGGCAGTCAAAACCTGCTAGCTGCCAGCTTGTCCCTTGGGTTGAACCTCCCTTATTTTTGCTGGCATCCTGCCATGCATTCTGTGGGCGCCTGCCGGCAATGCGCCATTATTAAATACAGGGATGAGAATGATACCCAAGGCAGAATTACCATGGCTTGTATGGAGCCGGCTTCCGAAGGTACACGCATCTCCATAGAAGCTCCCGATGCACGTAAGTTCCGGGCGGAAAATATCGAATCGCTCATGATCAACCATCCGCACGATTGTCCGGTTTGTGACGAAGGCGGAGAATGTCATTTGCAGGATATGACGGTGATGACCGGCCACAACTACCGCCGGTACCGTTTCAAAAAACGTACGCATACCAACCAATATCTCGGGCCATTCATTAATCATGAAATGAATCGTTGCATACAATGTTACCGCTGCGTAAGGTTTTATAACGATTACGCGGGGGGCAATGATTTTAGCGTTTTTGCAGCACATGACAATGTTTATTTTGGACGTTTTGAAGCGGGTGTGTTGGAAAGCGAGTTTAGTGGCAACTTGGTTGAGGTATGTCCTACTGGTGTTTTCACAGATAAGACGTTAAAAAAACATTATACCCGCAAATGGGATCTGACCAACGCACCCTCGGTTTGCCACGGCTGTAGCTTGGGGTGTAACATCATTGCCAGTGAGCGGTACGGAGGTCTCCGTAGAATATTAAGCAGATATAACGGAGAGGTAAACGGGTACTTCCTATGTGATCGGGGAAGGTTCGGCTATGAATATGTCAACAGCGACAGAAGAATACTGCATGCATTAAAAAAACAGGATGGAACCTTTCAGGGCGTTGACAGCCGCACCGCTATTAAAGACCTCAAAGCACTGCTGGGTACCCGCAAAAACCTTATAGGAATAGGTTCGCCAAGGGCGTCGCTTGAATCGAATTTTCTGCTGAGGGAGTTAGTTGGGCCCGAGCACTTTTATGGAGGGATAACTGAAAAAGAAGGGCATTTATTAAAAGCGATCCTCCGTATATTAGTAAAGGGGAAAGTAAAAACTCCTTCGCTTAAAGAAACAGAATCTTATGATGCCGTATTTGTTTTAGGGGAAGATGTAACGAATACCGCGCCTATGCTTGCCCTTTCTTTGCGGCAGGCGGCGAAAAATAAGCCCAAAGAAAAAGCTGATGCTTTGCACATTGATTACTGGAAAGACGCTTCTATCCGTGAGGTAGTGCAGGGAGAAACCGGCCCGGTATATGTCGCGGGGACTCATGCTACAAAACTGGAAGAAATCGCTACAGAAAGTTATCATGCGCACCCGGACGACATGGCCCGGCTGGGAAGTGCTGTTGCGCATGCGATTAATGGAGCCGTTCCCGCCATTGAAATGGACCGGCATACAGCAGCATTGGCTGAAGAAATCGCAACGGCGTTGTTGGCGGCGAAAAAACCTTTGGTGGTTTCGGGCACCGGAAGCTGCAATGAAGCGGTTATTCTAGCCGCGGCAAATGTCGCCTATGCATTGAGAGATAAAGCAAAAGACGCCGGACTGGTTTATACCGTTCCTGAAGTTAATACCCTGGGACTCGCCCTTATGGCAGACCAATGGCTGGAAGATGCTTTTAAACAAGCTGCAGAAAAGATTCCGGATGCCGTTATTGTCCTGGAAAATGATCTTTACAAGAGAATAGAACGTAAACGGGTAAATGAATTTTTCCAACACAACCCGCATACCGTTGTACTGGAATCATTAGCTAATGATACGGGAGAAAATGCAACCTATGTACTTCCTGCCGGTACTTTTGCAGAGTCGGACGGAACGGTGATAAACAACGAGGGAAGAGCGCAGCGTTTTTACCAAGTTCATGCACCAAAGAATGATTCCAGGAGCAGTTGGAAGTGGCTGGACGCCGTAAAACAGGAGAATGGTTCGCGCACGCTGGACGAGATCGTCCAAAAGATGATCGAAGCATTTCCGGAATGGGAACGCATAAAGGACGTTGCTCCCCCTGCAGGGTTTAGGAAAGGGACCCAGAAAATACCTCGTGAGCCACACCGTTACAGTGGGAGAACAGCAATGAATGCGCATGTAAAAGTAAGTGAAGAGAAACCGCCGGTGGATAAGGATTCTGCGCTCTCCTATACCATGGAAGGCTATCAGGGACAGCCGCCTTCCTCCATAGTTCCTTTCTATTGGTCGCCGGGATGGAATTCGGTGCAGGCCATGAACAAATACCAGATCGAAGTAGGTGGGCCGTTACACGATGGCGATCCGGGTAAGCGATTGTTTGAAGCGTCGGAAAACGCCCATGCGGATTATTATAAGGTGGTACCCGACTCGTTTTCACCGAAAAAAGGAGAATGGTTGGCGGTTCCTTTGTATCATATTTATGGATCCGATGAATTGAGTGCGCAAAGTCCGGCTATAAAAGAAAGAACGCCGGAACCTTATATAGCGCTAAATGATCAAGATGCTGAGTCAGCAGGTTTTACGGAGGGAAATAAAATTGAAATGCAATATAAGGGGGTATCCTACCAGTTTCCGGTAACTATAAAGCCGGAACTGGCCAGAGGCCTGGCCGGGATCCCGCAAGGTCTGGAAGCGACCGCCGGTATCTGTTTCCCTTTCTGGACCAGATTAAATCGTTCTAAAAATGAGTGAGACATTAAAATTCATATTGATCATTGTGGGCGTGTTGCTGGTATTGCTTACCATAGCAGCCGGTCTGATCTATGTAGAGCGGAGAATGCTGGCGGCCTGGCAGGATCGTTACGGTCCGAACCGAACGGGACCTTTTGGCTTGCTGCAGGTAATGGCTGACATGATCAAAATATTTTTCAAAGAGGACTGGATACCCACTTTCGTGGACCGTAAAGTATTTGTCATCGCCCCGACGATTGTGATGATTGCGATATTGATGAGTTTTGCTGTAGTTCCTTTTACGCCTGTGATCGGGGTGGTTAACCTGAATATCGGACTGCTGTTCTTTCTGGCCATGTCCTCTCTCGGTGCATACAGCATTGTCCTGGCGGGTTGGGCATCCAATAACAAATATTCGTTATTGGGTGGCATTCGTGGGGCCGCCCAGATGATTTCCTATGAAGTCTTCATGGGGTTGTCGCTAATGGGGGTGGTAATTATGACAGGGTCGTTTAACCTGCGGGATATTGTATTAGCGCAGGAGAAAATATGGTTTTTTGTTCCACAGTTTGTCGGTTTTGTGATCTTTTTCATTGCGGGGATTGCAGAAACACACCGCCTGCCTTTTGATATTCCCGAAGCAGAAAGTGAATTGATAGCGGGTTATCATTCGGAATATTCGGGAATGAAATTCGGGATGTTCTTTGTGGGAGAGTACCTGGGCATTACGCTGATCTCGGCGCTCACGGTAACTTTATTTTTTGGCGGATGGCTGGGCCCCGATTTTTTACCTCCAGTGGTTTGGTTTCTGATCAAAATGTTCTTTTTTATACTGGTCTTTATCTTGTTGCGCGCGGCATTGCCGCGGCCGAGGTATGATCAGTTGATGGGCTATGGATGGAAAATCCTATTGCCTCTATCGTTGTTAAATCTTTTGATAACAGGCGCGATCGTTTTATATTATGCACATTAAAATGAAAAGATATGTTTAGTAGTTTAAGGTCGATGTGGCTTACCTTCCTGCATATGTTCCATAAGCGGGTAACGGTTCAGTATCCGGAGAAAAAAGCGTATCTGCCGCCGCGTTGGCGGGGAAGAATTGTGTTGACCCGGGATCCCGACCATCAGGAGCGCTGTGTCGCATGCTATCTGTGTGCTTCGGTCTGCCCGGTAGATTGTATTTCCTTACAAGCTACCGAAGACGAAAATGGCAGGAGATATCCGGAGTTTTTCAGGATTAATTTTTCCCGGTGCATCTTTTGTGGGTTATGTGAAGAAGCTTGCCCTACTTATTCTATTCAGCTTATTCCTGATTTTGAAATGGGAGAATATGATCGACAGAACCTGGTTTATGAGAAAGAAGACCTCTTGATTGACGGGCAGGGAAAACAACACGGTTATAATTTCTATCGGGTAGCCGGACTGGATATCGGCGTCAAAGGAAAAGGCGAAGGAGACAATGAAAGCCCCCCGGTGGACATAAGGAGACTGATTCCCTAAGTAAGCTTTTAAAGGAAAAATCTAATTATGGACGGCGGAAAAACGATATAAAAAACGAAATAAAGTGCAGTGAGGAATATAAGAAGAAGGAACCGCTTATAAACCGCAGACTTTGGAATGCTGTTATGAAGAAACATAAAAAATGAACTAGAAATGATACAACAAGCAGGTTAATCCATTTAAGAAAGCGGTTAAAGAGAGGACAGCTCCGTTAAGTTATAAACCCACTATAGTATAATGATAATGCGGTCAACAACTAAACCATGAATGTAATATTTTACATAGCGTCTATTGTCGCCATCGTTGCAACGGCTTTGGTGGTTACCGGAAAGAATCCGGTTCATGCCTTGTTGTATCTGATCGTTTCCCTGCTTGCCGTATCTGTTATATTTTTTCTTTTGGGAGCGCCTTTTATGGCGGCATTGGAAGTGATTATTTATGCCGGTGCTATTATGGTGCTTTTTGTCTTTGTTATTATGATGTTGAATTTGGGAGAAGAAGCTGTGAAAAATGAAAAGGAATGGCTCCGTCCGAAAGCATGGATTGGTCCAGGCATTTTGTGTATGATCTTATTGGCAGAGCTAATTTACGTTTTTTATACTTCCGATTTTTCCGGAGGAGCCACTGCGGTAATCGGACCGAAGCAGGTGGGCATAGCCTTGTTTGGCCCGTATGTGTTAGGGGTAGAGCTAACCGCTATGTTGCTGATGGCTGGTATCGTGGGCGCCTACCATATTGGCAGGGAGAAGAAGCGGGAATACCACCGTTATTTGAAAAAGCCGGAAGAAAAAGCAGAAGAAAAGGAGGAAGTGTTATGATAGATATTCCCATGTATATTGAACTGTTGTTGGCCGCCATTTTATTTTTATTGGGACTGCTTGGTGTTCTAATACGCAGGAACGTTATTTTAGTACTGATGTCCGCGGAAGTGATGCTGAATGCCGCCGGTCTTGCTTTTATTGTAGCAGGAGCCCATTGGATGCAGGTCGAAGGCCAGGTGATGTTTATTTTTATTCTTGCCATGGCTGCTGCTGAAGTTTCCGTGGGCCTGGCACTTATTCTGCAAATGCATCGCCAGCACAAGACGGTAGATGCTGCTATGCTCAATACGTTAAAAGATTCGAGAGAAGAGAATGACCGTTACTATTGAATATTGATATATAACAAGAACCGCTTAAGGAATTAAGGTTATGACAGTTTTTGAACTTCTTTGGCTGATCCCCGCTTTACCCTTGTTCAGTTTTTTGATCCTGGCTATTTTTGGATTAAATATGAACAGGAAAGTTGTTGCCATTATAGGATGTGCGACTGTTGGACTGTCTGCTTTACTGACGATATGGATGGGCATTGTATTTTTGAATGCACCACCGGAGGGAAATTTTTATCAACAGACGTTATGGACCTGGTTTAACGTGGCTGGCTTCTCCCCTGCTATTGCGCTCTACCTGGATCCTTTGTCACTTATATTTACTTTTGTAGTCACCTTTGTAAGCTTTCTTATTCATTGGTACTCTACCGAATTTATGAAAGGGGATGAAGGATACTCCCGCTTTTTTGCTTACATGAATCTGTTTGTCTTCTCCATGCTGATGCTGGTGCTGGCAGACAATCTTCTGTTGCTTTATTTAGGCTGGGAAGGGGTTGGCTTATGCAGTTTCTTGCTGATCGGGTTTTGGTACAAAGATGATTACAACTGCTATGCGGCACGTAAAGCATTTATTGTTACCCGTATTGGAGATGTGGCGATGATCATCGGTTTGTTCTTGTTGGTAAAGAATTTCAATACTTTGAACATAAATGAAATCTTAACCCAGGCGCCTGAGGTTTGGTCACCGGGTGCTTCCGGTGTTTTTTGGGCCGCTATTCTTTTATTAGGAGGAGCCTTGGGGAAATCCGCACAACTTCCGCTGCAGACGTGGTTACCCGATGCCATGGCCGGTCCTACACCAGTCAGTGCTTTAATACATGCGGCGACAATGGTTACCGCGGGTGTTTATCTTATTGCCAGAACTCATGTTCTATATGAATTAGCTCCGGTGGTACAGCTTTTAGTTGCTATTATAGGTGCAGCTACTTTGGTTATCGCTGGATGTAGCGCCTTGGTTCAAAGAGATATTAAACGAGTACTGGCTTATTCCACCATCAGCCAGATTGGTTATATGTTTTTGGCCCTGGGTGTGGGCGCCTGGTCAGCTGCTGTCTTCCATTTTATGATACACGCTTTCTTTAAGGCTTTGTTGTTCCTCGCGGCTGGAGCGGTTATTCTGGCGATGCATCATGAGCATGATATGTTTAAGATGGGGGGGCTCAGAAAAAAACTGCCGGTGGTTTTCTGGACTTTCCTTTTCGGAGCAGGAGCACTTGCCGCCATACCGTTGGTTACCGCTGGTTTTTATAGCAAGGATCAGATTCTGTTTTTTGCGATGGCGTCGGCTAAAGGGAGCTTTTGGTTGTGGCTCGCGGGGTATGTGGGGGCATTTTTGACGGCTGTTTATACCTTTCGAATGGTGTTCATTACGTTTTATGGCAACCAAAAGATGGAAGTGGGTTACCGTCCTAAAGGAAGTATTAAGGTTCCACTCATCATCCTGGGTGTTTTATCCCTCATAGCCGGATTTGTGGAAATACCACACTCCTGGGGGCATTTTACGCCTTTTTCAGACTTTGTAACCACTGCTCTTCCCCAGGTGCAATTGGCCGAAGGAATGGCAAGTAGCGAAACTATTTTACAAATTATTACAGGGATTATCGCTTTGATAGGCGTATATCTCGCCTGGCAGTTTTGGCTTAAAAAGCCGCAGCCGGTTTATCGGTTTAAAACCACCGGATTTGGCAAAGGACTTTATCATTTTTTATTCAAAGGGTGGATGTTTGACCAACTCTTTGATGTCCTATTTGTTCGTCCGGCCGTGTGGCTGTCGAAGATAGACAAACATGATTTCATAGACCGTATATACGGTGGAATCGGGGGATTGAATTTACTGTTAAATAAATCGTTCAGTCGTACGCAAAATGGTTATCTCCGCTGGTATTTATTCGGGATAGCTTTTGGTGCTGTAATGGCTGTAACCATTATTTTATTCTTATGATATTAGTTGATCTCATAATCATTCTCATGCTGGGAGGTTTTCTTTCCTGGTTAATAAGCAAATGGCGTGCTTCTGCCGGCAGGTGGATCGCCCTTCTGACCGTGGTGATTGATTTTATCATTTCTATTGTCTTATGGATGCAGCATGACGGACAGGTAAGTGTGTTGGAAAAAGGTCAATGGATCCAAGATTTTAATGTTCAATGGATACCCGAATTGGGAATAAATTTCCATCTCGCCATGGATGGACTGAGCCTGATCATGATTGTACTAACCCTTTTTGTAGGCGGAGTGTCTGTATTGGCTTCCTGGAAGGAAATTAAAGAAAGATCCGGCTTTTTCCATTTCAATACCTTATGGCTACTTGCCGGAATCGTGGGCGTATTTCTTTCTATGGATCTGCTCCTCTTTTATTTCTTTTGGGAAGTAATGTTGATTCCGATGTTTTTTATCTTGGGAATATGGGGATACGAAAAGCGAGGATATGCGAGTATCAAATTCTTTATATTCACTCAGTTAAGCGGGCTGTTGATGTTGTTAGCCATATTGGGATTGTATTTTGTTCACGGAAGCCAGACCGGCACTTATACTTTCGACTATTTTGCTTTATTGGGAACCTCCATGCCTGCTCAGCTCGCTTTTTGGCTGATGTGCGGGTTCTTGATTGCTTTCGTTGTCAAACTACCGGCACTCCCCTTCCACAGCTGGCTCCCTGACGCCTATACCCAGTCGCCTACCGCGGGTAGCGTGATCCTGGCCGGTCTGATGACTAAAACAGCCGCTTATGGAATGCTGCGTTTTGTATTACCTCTTTTTCCCGATGCGGCCAGGTCTATTGCTCCATTAGCCCTTTTACTGGGGGTAGCCGGCGTACTCTACGGCGCAAAAATGGCCTATGCCCAGCGTGACTTAAAACGGTTAATCGCTTTTTCCAGTTTGAGTCATATGGGTTTCATAATGATCGGTGTTTTTTCATTTGAAGTTTTGGCCTATCAGGGAACGGTGATGGAAATGGTCACGCATGGTATCAGTATCAGCGCGTTGTTTGTTATCGCGGGGGCACTACAGGCCAGAACGAAAACCCGGGATATGTCGGCCGCGGGAGGTTTCTGGGAGCAAATGCCGCATATGGGAGGGATCACCCTAATTTTCGTGCTTGCTTCTCTGGGCCTGCCCGGATTGGGAAACTTTATTGCAGAGTTTTTAATTCTGGCAGGCGCCTTTCAGGCCAGTATGGTTTGGGCCATCCTGGCTGCAGTAGGACTGATCGCTTCCATGATCTACTCTTTGGTGATCTTGCAAAAAGTTTTTCAGGGAAAGAAAAGGCAAATGGAAGTGAAATTGACTGACTTCTCCCCCAGAGAATTAATCGCAATGGCATGCCTGATTGTTGTTATTTTTTGGCTCGGGTTTTTCCCGCAGAAAGTGATAAGTACCGTACAGCCGGTATTCGACCGATTGGAGCAGCAGATGAAGGGGACTTCAGATCGTTCTGATTCGGGACATCCCGTAGCAACTGTAGATTTTGTGCAATACAAGCCCGATTTTGAGAAGAATCATGGAGAAGAAATAAGGAGAAGTACTGTAGCTAATCAAAAAGGAGGTACAAAATGATAAAGTTGGAAGACCTGCATTTGCTCCTGCCACAGATCGTGCTTGTCGTTGCGGCGATCATCGCTATGCTTTCCATAGCGGTGAAAAGGAGCCCTTCTTTTATTCATAAGTTTACCTTGCTTGCCCTGGTCGTGGCTTTTGCTTCGATGCATTATATCGGGCCGGAATCCCGGCAACTCACTTCTCTTTTTATCATAGACGGTTTCAGTCTTTTCTTTACCGGACTGATTCTTATCGCTGTGTTTTTTGTTGCCCTTATTTCTTTTCCTTATTTCAGGAAAAGAAATATTGAAAAGGAAGAATATTATGTGCTGTTGTTGCTTTCCACGCTTGGGGCGATTACCATGGTGATCAGCAACAATTTTATTTCTTTCTTCCTCTCATTGGAATTGCTGAGTGTTTCTCTTTACGCATTAATTGCTTATCTAAAACATGAGACTTCAGGTATCGAAGCGGGAATCAAGTATCTCGTATTGGCTGCCGTTTCCTCCGCCATTCTTTTATTTGGGATAGCGCTGATTTATGCCCAAACAGGGGCGCTGGAGTTGGACCAGATTGCTGATTCGCTTGCGGGAGGCTCCTATAAAGATGTTGTATTTGCTACAGGTATGGCATTGGTTATTGCCGGAATTGGCTTTAAAATGGCATTGGTACCCTTTCACTTATGGACGCCGGACATATATGCAGGGGCGCCTGCCCCTGTCTCTGCTTATGTAGCTACGGTTTCAAAAGGGAGTGTATTTGCTTTCTTATTGCGGTTGTTTACAGAACTGAACGGGTCAGCACATGACGCAGTATGGATTGTTTTTGCTGTAATTGCTATAGGCTCCATGCTTATCGGCAATTGGCTGGCTTTGCGGCAGCAAAACATCAAACGATTGCTGGCTTACTCTTCCATCGGACACCTGGGATATCTTATTGTAGCGCTACTTGCTGCCAGTACGGCAGGTATGCATGCGGCTGTCTTTTACCTGGTTACTTATTTCATTAGTATGTTGGCTGCGTTTGGCATTATCAGTTACGTTTCTGGGAAAAGCAAAGAAGCATTTAAGCTGGAGGCATATCGCGGACTATTTTGGCAAAGGCCGTGGCTGGCAGTTTTACTTACCGCAGTGATGTTATCTCTGGCGGGTATCCCTATTACAGCCGGATTTATAGGAAAGTTTTATCTTTTATTGTCAGGCGTAGGTTCAGGTCTTTGGCTGCTTACTATTGTGCTGGTAACTTCCAGTTCTATCGGATTGTTTTATTACCTCCGGGTAGTTGTCACCATGTTTTCACGTAAAGAGGGCGGATATAAAATGGAGGCAGACAGTGCTTCTGTATCCGCGGGAATAGCATTAGCGGTTTTATTTGTTTTGTTACTGTGGTTCGGCTTGTTGCCGAATGGATTGATGCATTATATACACCAGCTCGTCGGGGTTATACAAATGCAATAGCAGCAACGAACAGGTCGCAATTTCAGTACTTCTCTGA
>CAYXRN010000001.1:26334-90556 GCA_964467635.1 uncultured Chitinophagaceae bacterium
TGACGTATTATTTCTTTTGATCTGCTTGAGTAACGACAGGCTATTGGGTCTTATCTTCCTGAAAAGTTTTGCCTAAAGTTTATTTAGCGCTGTTGGCTAAGTCTGCTTTCGCTCACAGAATGACCCTGGGGATATCCCCCTTGACCGTATGCTGATCCCAAACGGTCAATCTGTTTTTCTTTGCTTATAGCTTAAATGTTTTAATAAACTATCCCTGGGCATACTTTAAAAATATGTACTTGACGGACGACTCCCTTTTTTCGGAAAAGATTACCCTAAATGGTATCATAGATCTAGCCTAGTGTGGCAACAGGGCAATGAAAAACAATGCATTAATAAGCATAGATAACTTCCAGGTTGTAGTCTTTTAACTGATCTTTTGTTTTTTCCCATTTTTGGGTAAAGCCCAGCATGAATCCACCGCCTCCAGCACCACAGAGTTTTAGAAAATAATCCCCATGTTCAAGGCCTTCAGCCACTTTGTTTTGAAGTGGTATCGGGAAAAAATCTTCCATTTCATTTAATTGAAAGGAACTTAAATGATAAAGCGATTGATAAAGTTTCGAGGGTTGGTTTTGCAGTAAATGATTAATAGCTTCGTTGTTATTATGGATAACATGTTGGCTGAACTTTTCTCTAAACGCTGCCTGGCTATGCAGGTCATTAAATTTATCCATCATGGTGGAAGTAGAACGTGCAAATTTTGTGTTGAGTAAAAATATAACGTTGTTTTTATTGTTGAATTGACGAGGGGGTAATTTTGTTGTAATGATGTCCCTGGGGTTTTTATATAAGATGGGTTCATTTAGAATAATACTTAGCGGGTCCAAACCCGAACTCACCCCATGAAAATAAGACTCTAGTCTTCCAAGTCCGTCCTTAAGTTGATTTAACTTTTGAAGGGTAAGAAACTTCAAATCATCTTTCAGGTTTTTAGCTTTCTTGAGATACCGTAAGAAAATAGCCGCGACTAAAGCACCGGAGCTTCCTACGCCGTATCCCTGTGGAATATTGCTGCTGAAAAACAAACCCTCGTTCAACTCTTTCTCAAATTGTTTAACTTCTAAAATAAAGTCCTCATCCATATGCTTTTCGACAAATTCATAGAACTTCTTTAGGAATTTATTGGATTGTACGGCAAACTTCTTGTTATCTGCCGTCTCATAAAAGTCTAAGCGGCCTTTGTATCGATCACAAGGAATGACTAACGCCATGCCATTTTGCAAGACGGCATATTCTCCAAAAAGCAGAACTTTTGAATTAAATTGCTCCATATCTTCTATCTTAAAAAACGGTCCCTCCTACTCCGGCGTGATCGTAGATTATCGATTTTATGCTTATCTGTTTCAAAAAAGAATGTACTTCGCTTTGTATAGATTCCGGGTAAAGCACATGTACATTGGGACCGGCATCCAGCGTGAAACACAGTGGTAGCTTGGTGTCTTTTCTAAACTGGGTTATTTGCTCAATAATTTCCAAGGTTTTAGGCTTTATCAGAAAATAGTAATCCTGAGAGGTCATCATCATCGCATGCAAAGATAACGCTTCTCTTTCGGTGATGGAAATAAAGGCATCAAAATCGCCGCTTTTCAAGGCAGCAACCATGGCCAGACAATGTTTGTTGGCTTGCTTAAACCGGGCATTGGCAAAGGGGTGTCCGCTCATTAAAGCATGCCCTGTACTGCTGGAGACTTTCTTAGGCGCATCTTCCACAATCAAAATGGCATCGCTCATTCTTCGAAAATTAGGGTGTACCGCATTAACGGGAATTGCATAGTCGTTGCTGCTGCCTCGTATATCATCCAACTGCCCCCAAAGGACAAAGGGGCCATAAAAAGAACGACAGGCGCTACCACTACCCAAACGGGCCAGGCAGCTGGCTTTTCGGGTGAAATTCATCTCAGAAGCGCTATTGGCTTTTAGGAGCGCAGCTGCGATGGCGGCGAAAGCTGACGCAGAGGAGGCGATTCCGGTGGAATGCGGAAAACTATTGGTAGACTCCATTCGGAGCGAATAATGCTCCAGCAGCTGAGTATATGCCTTTTGACGGGTCACATAGTTGAATATTCTTTGCCGGAATAGTTCATGAGGTTGCCCGTTAAAAGAATAGACCAGTGCCGGTGCTTTACTTTTCTTTTGAGTATAAGACAGCTTTACTTCCGTAAATGCCTGACTTAACGTCATGCTCAAGGAGGCATTACAAGGCATCTGCTCACCGTATTTTCCCCAGTATTTTACCAGGGCTATGTTGGAGGGATACCGCGCTGTAATGGATTTAGTTGTTGTCACTGTCACTTTTTATTAATTCGTTGTAGGTAAAAACCTGTCGTTTACCTTTTGTTTCAAAGTATTTGCGGGCAACGACCGCGTCGCGACAAGTGGCCATTGCGAAATCGCCGCCCCAAGCGCCTAGCGATTTTATATAATAGGGATAATCTCTGAAATACATTTGTTGAACTGGTTTTTGGGCTAAAATACCGGATAACAGTAACTCACTTTCCTGTATCAGACTTTCCCATTCTTCAATTCGCATACTATGAACGGCTTTTTTTACTATTTTGTTCATCTGTGCAATTTGCGACTTCTCCGTTTTATGGTGTTTAAAACGTTTCACTTCTTGGGCGCTTTCTTGTTTCCGGCCGGTATAAACAAACAGAAGTTTTTCGGTAATTGCGGGGGGAAGCCGGATGTCTTTTATTTTTCTTTCCTCAATCGCATAAAGAAACGGTCCACTGGCAGTAGCAGCAGCGATGTCGTAGCCTGAACCACCAAAAGAATACTCCAGCAGCTCATAGGCGTCTACTTCTGACCACTGGCTCAACAATGAAATAAGGGTGGAGCTGGTTCCCAGGCCGAATTGTCGGTCGAAATTGAGGTTGAATTTGAAAGACAACGCACTCATCCGGAGCTGTGGCCTGCGCTTCCGAATAAACAACAGCAGCTTTTGAATACGCTTTGCTTTTGGGAGGTCGGTAGTCTGAATAATGTCCAAGGCTTCGGAAAAGTGAACTTCAAGCCAACATTGTTCAAACTCGAAACAACGCCACAGAATACCTTTTTCTTTGAAAGCGCTAACAAGCAGTGATTGACCGACGGAAAGCGGAACGGACAAGCACTGGCAACCTTTTACAACCAGATATTCTCCAAATAAAAGTAATTTCCCGGATGCCTGGTATGTGCATTTGCGCATGTTAATAACTAGCCACACTTTTGACGTTCCATTTTTCAGCCAGTTGTCGTACGGCCGACACGGAAACAACCTTGTCTTTAAAGTAGGCAATGGCCTCCTCGGTCCTGCTTTCCGGAATATGGAGTTGTTTTAAAATATTTAATAAATGCATTTTCATATGCCCCTTTTGAATGCCGACGGTTACCAGGGATTTAACGGCTGAAAAGTTGTTGGCCAAGCCTACCGCGGCCGCTATACCCATCAGTTCTCTGGCGGTAGGATAGCTCAACAGCTCCAGGCTCAACTTGACCAGCGGATGCAGGTTAGTCAGGCCGCCTACCACACCAAGGGAAAAAGGAATCTCAAGCGTGAAACGAAAGGTATTATCCGACAGTGCTACCCGGGTGAGCGGGCGGTATTGCCCAGACTGGGAGGCGTACGCATGCCCGCAGGCTTCTACGGCCCGAAAGTCATTGCCTGTAGCCAGTACCACTGCGTCCACACCGTTAAACACTCCTTTATTATGGGTGGTCGCCCGAAAAGGATCCAGTTCGGCTACCCGTATCCCCAGCGCAAACCTTCTCGCAAACTCGGCACCTGTCATGGCTGGAACAATGTCATCAAGTTGATCGAAATTAGCCTCAACACTGCACTTAACCCGGCAATTCGGAGTCAGGTTGGACAGGATACACATAATGATCTCCAAGCCCTCTTCTGTAAATTCTTTTTGTGCCGCATGCCATTGTTTAAACGTGGATGCAAACTGTTCCAGGCAGGAGTTGATAAAATTGGCCCCCATGGATTCTACAGTTTCAAACGTGCCGTATAACTGCATGAGGCCGGGTTCCTGTTCGCTTAGATCCTTAAGCTGGATATCCAGGATGCCCCCGCCGCGTTTGATCATATTTTCTGTAATATCGAAGCAATCTCTTATAAGCCGTTCTTTTAGCTCTGGGAATCGTTTGTAAAGAATTGCTTTATCATCTTTCCATAAGAAATGCACCTGGCCTATTTTTTCCGTATGAATAACCTTGGCGGTAAACCCGCCTCGGGTGAACCAGAATTTTGCGCTGCTGGATGCCGCCGCAATCACCGAGCTTTCTTCGATGACCATAGGAACCATATAAGTAGTCCCGTTGACCATAACGTTGGGACAAATGCCATAAGGGAGTGGGAAATTGGTTATGGTGTTTTCACTGAATTCCTCTAACAGCTTTTGAACGTTTTTGTCTGTATGATGGAAACTTTTAAATATTTTGAGTGCTTTTTGAGGATCGGAATGGTACTTGGTGGCCAGATCTAATTTTTCATCCCTGCTTTTTTTGGAAAAACCATGAATGACCGTTTTATTTTTCATTATAAGACTTTTTTACCGTTAAAAAAGAACGAGCCAATAATAGCCCTTCGATTTGAAATTGGATGAATTCATCTAAGGCCTCCTGAGACTCTTTTGCGTATTTTAAAAATTCAGAAGCCTGCCCGTAAAGGGTGTTTGTATGAGATTTCCGGATATAATAATAACCATCTAAAAAGTTCTTAACACCGCCGCTGACAATAAGGGTAGGACACTTTACCTTCTTTCCGAGCTCCGACAGAAGCTGATTGCTAAGGGCTAGCATCTCCTCTGCCGAATGGCCTACATGTACAAAAGGCATGAGGTACTTGCTTTTGACCTGGTTTCTAAATAATTCAACCTTGGAGAAGTTGGTGCCTCCGTTGGCAGCAAATTCTATGGCGGCTAACGGGAGTTGCAACAGCGCTTTCATGCTTTGATAGCCAAAGCCCTGCCCTACTTCTTTTACAATTAAGGGGAGTTTTACCACCTTTAGAAACCGTTTTATCGTTTCTATAGGCGCTGTTGTAATACGGTCTCCTTCGGGCTGCATCCATTCCTGAAGGGGGTTGACATGAATGATGACCCCGTCTGCCTGGAGTGCGCTGACAAGTTTCTCTATCTGGACGAGTGATTTGCTGTGCACTAACTTTTCGATTTGCGCAATGCCAAAATTGAGGTAGAAAGGCACCTGGTCCCCCAGCACAGGCCGCAGGTTGAAGTCATTCATCTTTTCGGGAAATTCCAATGCTTTCCGGGTAGAGCCTATACCCATCCCTAATCCAAATTTTGAAGCGGATTTAGCCAATCTGCTATTGATCTCATTGGTTTTGGTTGTCCCGCCGGTCATGCTGGATATCCAGATCGGATAGTTTACCGTCTTATTTCCGAGCTTCACTGGCCAGCTAGACCCATTATCGGGATGAGGAGCCATTATGGGCTCATAATAAAAACGGGGATCGATCATATCATTCTGTGAGTCCAGTGCCAAGGCAACGTGACTGTCCTTTCGTGACTCCATTTTGGACGCTACCGTTTTTAATTTGCTGCGATTCATATAGCGAATTAGCTGCTGCTCTTTTTTATTCTGTGGCTATTTATCAAAACTACGTGATTATACAACAAATGTACGTTTAAAATAGGCATATACCTAAAATGAGCAATTTAGCCTAAATCTGTCTTTACTTTTAATAATCGATTACAGAAATGAGGGCAGCGGGTAGACTTTTCCAAAGAAAAAGCAGGTATATAGAATACCCGAAAGTGTTTTTCCAGGCGCGCAGTAGTTCTTTTTTACTGTAGCCAGTATGCTCCTTTTAGCGCTTGCTTTAATGGGCCTCCACGCGAACAATTTTTAACTTCGCAATGGGGCGGTTGTTGCCCTGACTACCTTCATTACTGCTTCAGGCCATTAAAATACAAGTTTCCGAAATTATGAGGAGGATCATTTTTTTTTACCGTGCCGCTCATCATTTTAAGACGAGTTCTCTTCTACCTTTACATTGTAATTAAAAAGGTCATTCTTATAAATTTAAAATTCAAAACCATGAAAAACAACCAAAAATTAGCAGGTCTGAATGCCCTCTTTTTTGCAGTGGCATTCTTGATCGCAGGTATTTTTACAGGCTGTGGTTATGCAACTCCTTCTAGTTCGGATGTAAGTGACAACCTCGGAAAAATTGAAGGAGAATATACAGCTACACTTACCGCGGCTCCAAAGGTTCCGGAAAGTTTGAGCGAATACGATGCGCCGCAAAAAGTGATTGTAAATATCGAGGTCATAGAAAAGACCATGAAACTGGCCAGCGGGGTGGAATACACCGCTTGGACTTTTAACGGCACGGTTCCCGGTCCATTGGTACGGGTGAGGGAAGGAGACCTGGTAGAAGTACATTTTAGCAACCACCCTGACAGCAAGATGCCCCACAACATTGATTTCCATGCGGCAACTGGACCCGGCGGGGGCGCCGAAGCCTCTATGACGGCTCCCGGTCACACCTCTGTATTTAGCTTCCGGGCATTGAAACCGGGATTGTTTATTTATCACTGTGCTGCTCCTCCGGTAGGCATGCACATTGCCAATGGCATGTACGGAATGATTTTAGTTGAGCCTGAAGATGGATTGGCGCCGGTGGATAAAGAATTCTACATCGTGCAGAGTGAGTTTTACACCCACGGCAGGAACGGTGAAAAAGGACTACAGCATTTTGATCTTGAAAAAGCCCTTGACGAAGAACCCGAGTATGTTGTATTTAACGGCGCTGTAGGGGCGCTTACCGGTAGTACCGCCATTCACGCCAAAACTGGCGAGACTGTGAGAATGTATGTTGGTAACGCCGGCCCGAGCCTCACTTCTTCTTTCCATGTCATAGGAGAAATATTCGATAACGTGTATCAAGAAGGTGGACTAATGGTCAATCATGATGTGCAGACCACAATGATCCCCGTAGGTGGTACGTCCATCGTCGAATTCACCGTTGATGTTCCTGGTTCCTATACCCTGGTTGATCATTCTATTTTTCGTGCTTTTAACAAAGGGGCTATCGGGCAACTGGAAGTTTCCGGAGAAGAAAACAAGGATATTTTTTCGGGCAAAATAAGAGATGAGTTATTCCAAGTGAAGGAGAATCAAATATTGGAAGCACCGAAAGAAGTAAGTCGGAATTAGCGGAAATAAATCCTTCAAAATTAAAAATTAATCCAATGAAAAGAACCGGAATCATATTATTGACCATGCTGCTTTTGAGCGGATTGGCAGGCGCCCAGGAGAAGTACCACAAGGGTGGGACTGCATCCAAAACAGCCGGTATGGTCAAAATTCCGTCGGGTATGTATCAGCCTTTCTTAAAGGCCGGTAACAAGTCGGAAAAGATAAAAGTGCCTGCTTTTTATCTGGATATACACGCTGTTACCAATGCCGAATACCTGGCTTTTGTTAAAGCCAACCCCGAATGGTCTCGTTCCCAGGTGTCCCGGTTGTTCGCTGATAGAAATTACCTGAAACACTGGTCAGATGATTTTACTATAGGAGACAACCGCCTGCTCAACAGCCCGGTAACGAATATTTCCTGGTTTGCTGCCAATGCATATGCCAAGTGGGTGGGTAAAAGGCTGCCAACGATGCAGGAATGGGAATATGTGGCTGGTGCTGCTCCAGTGCATTGGCATACTGGTGAAGATCTTTCCGCGCTTATTTTGAGTTGGTACGATCAACCTAGTCCGGATATTCTTCCAGAGGTAGAATCAACCTATAAAAATAAGTTTGGGATTTATGACATGCATGGACTGGTTTGGGAATGGGTTTATGACTTTAACAGCGTTATAACAGGAGGTGATTCGCGTTCCGCCGGCTCACTGGACAAACAGTTCTATTGCGCTGCGGGTTCTTTGAACGCAGTAGATAAAAAAGAGTATGCTTCGGTTAGGCGGTTTGCCTTCAGAGAGAGTTTGAAAGCAGCTTATACCGTTGGAACGCTAGGCTTTCGTTGCGCTATATACTTTCGTTGAAGCAAAAAGTTTAATCAACTAAATTTTTAAGTAATGTTTTACAAGTTTATGAAAATAATGTTTCCAGTTTTTCTGATGGTTTTTCTTATCGCTTGCGGCAAAACAGAAATGCAGTCCCATCACAGTTGCTGCAGCAAACCAGGTAAATTATCAGAAACAGCAACGCCTGCAGCAGCAGGTTCTGCTCACAATTCACTGTATCAGCTTACAGGGATCTGGACGGATCAAAATAATAAAACCATTACGCTTGATCAGCTCAAGGGGAAAGTTACGCTTGTAGCCATGATATTTACCCATTGTGGTTATGCCTGTCCAAAAATGGTAGATAATATGAAAGCGGTGGAGAATGCTTTGTCGGATAAATTCAAAGATAAAGTGCGTTTCGTCTTGGTTACTTTTGACCCTGAAAGGGATACTGCCGAACGTTTAAAGCAATATGCGGAAATAAAAGGATTGGATAAGGATTGGTCTTTATTACATGGCGATAAAAGCCAGGTACGCATGTTATCCATGTTGTTACAGTTGCAGTACAGCCAGCTTCCTAATGGCGACTTCAACCATTCTAACATTCTGACGGTTTTGGATGAGCACGGAGCTATTGCAAAACAATTTGAAGGACTTGACCTACAAACAACAGCTATTTTAGAAGTCATAACGACTATAGGAATGGCCTCCATGTAGAAAGTTTTCCCGAATTGTACAGGAATTGTAAAAAATAAGGAGGGTTTTATCTTAAACAGGAGATTGTATCTATCTTCGTCGGTGGTTGAAAGATTATTAAAATAAGATGAATGAAGAAGGCAAAGCCCGCCAGGGCTGAAAGCTGGCTTAAAGTAGTTTTATTTAATTTATTTATCGTTGCGCTGTTGGGTTTGTTGCTCCGGGCATTCCGCTTTACCTCAATCCCTTACCTTAATTATTCTAATATGATGGAAGCGCATTCTCATTTTGCATTTGGTGGATGGGGTTTTATGGCATTGTTCGTTGGTTTTTATCATGCTTTTTTAAATAAGCTTCCGATCCGTGGTAAAACCTATCTCCTAATTTTCGCGACCGCGTTGATTGCGGTTTGGGGCATGTTGTTTAGTTTTCCTTATAAAGGTTACGCGACGGTATCCACCGCCTTTTCTACGTTATATATTTTTGTAACCTATTGGTTCGCCATTCAGTTTTATCGCGATACAAAAAATAATACCCTTTCTATTGCGATGAAGTTTGCCCGAGCCGCGTTGATTTTTCTGGTGTTTTCTTCTATCGGCCCCTTTACCATGGGGGGGCTTATGGCTTCCGGAAACGGTGATGAGCCCTGGGTTATGAATGCCATCTATTTTTATTTGCACTTCCAATACAACGGTTGGTTCATATTTGGCCTGTTTGCTTTATTTTTTAAATGGATGGAAACACTTCGAATAGCCATTCCCAGAAAGCGAGTGATGTTATTTTACAGGGTGATGTTTTGGTCTTGTTTTCCGGCTGTGCTCTTATCGTTCTTGTGGTCCGGGGTCGGTACCATTGTTTACCTGATTGCTGGCCTGGCTGGATTGGCTCAACTGATCGCCCTGGTTCCTTTAGTTCGGATAATAAGGGATTGTAAAAAAGAATTAAACAGACACACCTTGCCGCCAGTAAAATGGATAGGGGTTACAGTGTTTATATTGTTTGTTGTCAAATATATCCTTGAATTTTTTGGGGCTTTACCGGTAGTGGTTGAATGGACATTTACCATACGGAACTTGCTCGTCGCTTATATGCATCTTGTTCTTCTTGGTGTGGTAACTGTTTTTCTGCTTTGTTATTTTATTCAGGAACGTTTGCTGCCTTTCAATAGGACTGTCCAGAGCGGAATTTGGGCGTTTGTCGCCGGATTTTTTATCACCGAAGTGCTTCTTTTTGCTGCGTCAGGGCTATGGCTTATAAACGATTATATTCCCTTTTTCAATACATGGATGTTTTTTTCAACCCTTCTATTGCCCCTTGGTACAGGATTGATTTGGACCGGCAGTTTAAATAAGATTGTTAATAGGCAATCTAAATACAACAATAGCAAAATATTAATCGATGGGCACAAACCACTTGCTCAAGAAGTACAACCGTGAGGTACCGCGTTACACCAGTTACCCAACCGTGCCTTTTTGGAGCGAAGAGGTAGATATGGAAGCGTACTTGAATGTATTTAAAAAAAACTTTGAGAGGCATAACGCGGCCTCTGGGATTTCACTTTATATTCATTTGCCTTTTTGCGAATCTTTGTGCACGTATTGTGGTTGTAACAAAATCATTACCGCTAACCATGACGTGGAAGAAGGCTACTTAAATGCAATTATCAGCGAATGGTATTTGTATCGTAAATTAATGCCAACAGTGCCTGTTATACGAGAATTGCATTTAGGTGGAGGAACTCCTACTTTCTTCGCTCCAAAAAATTTACGCCGATTGCTGAACTGTATCTTTGATATTGCCGATATTCATCCTCATCGGGAGTTTAGCATAGAAGGACATCCGAACAACACCTCAGAAGCTCACCTGGAAATGTTGCATCAATTCGGCTTCACCAGGCTCAGCCTGGGTGTACAAGATCATGATCCCCGTGTTCAACAAATCATCAATCGTATTCAACCTTATGAGCAGGTACAAAGGGTAACAGAAATGGCAAGGCAAGCCGGCTTCACTTCCATTAATTACGACCTTATTTATGGTCTTCCATTACAAACCCTTGAAAGCGTAAGGAAAACGATATCAGAAACCATTGCGCTTCATCCCGATCGCATTGCTCATTACAGCTATGCACATATTCCATGGAAAATCAAATCCCAACGGCTTTACGATGAAAGTGATCTGCCTTCTCCTGCATTGAAACAGGAGTTTTATATGCTATCCAGAGGTTTGTTTATGAAGGCGGGATATAAATCCATAGGAATGGATCATTATGCCGTTCCGGAAGACAGACTCTATATGGCTTTGCAAAAAGAACGCCTCTACCGCAATTTTATGGGCTATACGACAGTTGAGTCCCCATTTATGGTCGGGCTTGGGGTGTCAGCTATTAGTGATATAGGAACCGCCTATATACAAAACAGCAGAAAACTGGCACACTATTATAAAAAGTTGAACCAATCCGAGCTTCCATTTGCGCGAGGTTATCTTTTAACGGATACGGACTTAGTTTTCCGGAATTATATAACGGATATTGCTTGTAAAGGTGCTACGACCTTCAGACCTATAGACCGGCCCTTGTTAGAAACCGCTGTTATGCCGCAATTGCGTGACATGGCAGAAGATAAATTAGTGGAATTAGAGCAAGGGTCATTACGGGTAACAGAAACCGGCAGGCCGTTTCTCAGAAACATTTGCAGCGCCTTTGATTTACAATGGAAGCGGGAGCAGCCGAAAAGGGAGAATGTGCGTTTTAGCCAATCCATGTAACTCATCAAAGATGCCATACCATTGCCCTAGTGCTTGTGTATGGCATTGAATAGGGATTAAAATAGCGATATTTTTGCCCCAATGAATCTGCTGGTAGTTTAAGTTGCGAAAGCAGGAGGACGGGCAATTATAGTTCTGTTGGATCGGGGTGGAACACCTGGAAGACAATGATTCTGCCAGGAGCTTCAATGGTAAAGGAGGCGCCCAGGGATTCATTCAGGGTACCCTGCCACCAGTGCCTCAGTATTCTGTTTTTTATGGGGTACATTAGGCCATGTGTCGTTATTTTAACGGGGTCGATACTGAATATGGAAACCTGCTGCCCTTTCACACTCTCAAAAGTATGGGTTGCCATCACCGGTGTAAATATACCGTAATTGGTTACCATTCTTACATTGACCTTTTTGACATATTTCTCCAGCAGTGAAATATTTCTAAGCGTGTGATCTTCTCTAAGTCCTGTTCCCCCGACGATAACGATGTCTTTTTTTTCTTGTTTTATGCAAAAATTTACTGCTTTGGTTAAATCATTGCTGTCTTGGTCCAGATCTGGATGGAGAATAGCTGAAAAGAGACGTTTGTTTTCCGGAGAAATGGAGTCACAATCTCCTACAATAGCATGAGGTTTTCCGCCTCTCGCAATAAATTCATTGGCTGCACCATCGCAACAAATAATGAAGTTGGCTTTTTCAATAATAGTCAGGGGAATTCGGTGGGCGGGAAAACGTCCATTGGCAATAATGACGCAGTCGGGATGGGTTAATAGGCGGTCCATATGTTATAAAATGTGTCGTAAAACCAATTCATTACGAAGTATGGATTGGAGATAAGGCACAAAGGTAGCGAATTAACCTGGTGTAAGAATAGTTTAAGGAGGTCTCTGGCGCTATGCTTTACCTGTTAGCAAAAAAACGGCCTGGACACGGCATTTAAGCTATAAAATGGTTTAACCATAACCGGTGAGGGGCTTGTAGTCCTAAACTACACCCTCTGTTGAAGAAAATTTGTACCTTTAAATATTCTAATAACGAAGTAAAGAAAATTGCACCTTAACGGTGATTAAAAAAACAAGAAGAATTCGTTTGGTTAAGCAGATCACTGAATTTAAGCACGCTATTTGCTTAAAAGTTATTCGCGTTGTAAACTATCGCAGCGTTAATTTAGCTCTTTTGATTTTGATACTGGTTTTATGAAAAGCAAGTTACTCTAAGGTGCTCCTCCAGCCAAACCAGCCTTGGTTGAACGATGTGAAGAACTTGGTCAATTAGGTTCAAACATCAGTCGATTGTATTTCAGCAATAACCGAACATAACATAACCCCACTCAAGTGATCCTTAATAGAGGTACATGTATTTTGGTTTTCTATAATGACTTAATGGAAAGATTAGATTGCTGATAACAATGTATCTTTGAAACTTTAAATGGCTTCACAGATGAGAAATATTAACCATATGCTATGAAACGACTCAAAAAACACTGGAACATACAAACAAATTGGCAACTGTTCGTGATATTATTGGTTTTTTCGATTACCGGTTCTTCTTCAGCTTATTTGGCGGAGCCGGCTTTGGAATTCATTGGATTAGAACGCGATGATTTTTCCAAAGACTTTTGGTTTGGCGGTTTAATTTATTATCTGCTTTATGTCGTTTTAATTTTTCCTATTTATCTTCTGCTTTTAGTCTGCTTTGGCTGGCTCTTCGGCATGTTTTCTTTTTTTTGGAATTTCGAAAAAAAAATGCTGAAACGGTTGGGTCTGGCGTTCCTGTTCAGGAATAGGACCAGGAAAAGTTGATTCCGTTGTGGTACATAAACACCGTTGATGGCAAGTGCCTTGAACCAAAATAAGGAGGTTGTGTTTTCTCCGCCTATAGCACGAATATCAACTGAGTATCCTTTATTATACAATTCAACCTGGATTCGGCTAAAAATTATCGGAATAAGTAACTTTAATTCCCAAATGGCCTTATCCTAATTAGTATAATTGTATATTTTTGTAGTATTATTAACCATAAATAAAAGTATTATGGAAGCAATAAGGGAACGCCCCTCACTTAAACCGTTGCAAACCGGTAGAGAATTCCAGACATTTGTTGTTACAGGAAAAGCAGGGATGCAAATGCCTCCACATATCAGTACCAAAGAGGCTGTAGTTATTGTCCGAAAAGGAGAAGCGATCTTAAAGATGGATGACCACGAACATAAGTTGACAGCAGGTGAAGTGTTTATTATTCCTGGCAGCAAGATACATTCGCTTTCTTTAAATAGAGATTTTAATGCGATAGTGCTTATGGCCAGAGACTCTCGGATTGAATTTAAGTGAACTAGTAAGATAATAGAGGCTGGCTTTAATATTTTCGTCATTGATCGCCTTCGATCATTGTCAGAAGTGAAATGAAGCCAATTTGACTATGGTACCTCTTTCCGACACGGGTATTTTTGTACGATCCATTATATGCGGCTCTATTGCCCCCAAAGGATGGCTGCTTATATCCAACAAAGGAAAACCGCTAGGTTTATGCTTTGCATAGGTAGGCGTCAATTTCTTTTGTTAGTTTAATGTCAATATTTTCCGGTAACCGGGCTTTCCTGAGTTGTTTGCCCAGTTTAACCAACCCCCAGAACACATCTGTATCTTTTGGATAAGGTACTTGCAGGTTCTTTTCCAATGACGTTCTGTTTTTTTTACGGTAGGTAGGAGAATGTAAGACGGCGTAGCTGTAGTTTAAAAGATCTAAGGAAGAGAAAACTTGTTTGAACTCGTCTCTCAATTCGCTATTGTTGTTGGCAAAGCAAACATTTCCGTTTTCCGGTTCCCGAACAAAAGTTAAACCTAGGCAGACTTCGATTTTATGTAAGAGGTCATTATTGAGGTGCTGTATTCCTGGCGTAGCACTAGTCAACTGTTGTAAAGCAGCAAACCCATGGTCCGCGTAATTGGTGTCCCATGTGAGCCGATCAAATAAGTCCTTGATGTTAAAGCGCGATTCATCTTCCATTGTAACCAAATTACTCCTCCAATTTCCTAATGGCGTTCAATCAATTTTAATATCGAATAGATCATATCGTCTCCGTCTTTCTTGATATCGAACCGGAAACCCGCAGCCTGCCATTTAACCATTTGCAGGTGGAAGATGCGTAAAATGACATGCATTACTTCCTTGGTGTCAATTACCGTAGTAAAAACTTGCTTCTGTTGCCCCTCACGGATAATTGGTTCAATGTGTTTCATTATCACCGCCATTATTCTCAATTTGTTTTGCCGGATCCGATTACTTTTTTTCATTAAATCATCGGAAAATATAGCCATCACAAAATGCGGATTCTCTCTGGAAAAAGAGAATTGGTTTCTAAAAAGCGCGGTGAATTTTTCTTCGGGTGTTTGCTCTGGAGCGATCGCTTGACTAAAGCGATCATCCATGTCATTTTCCATATATTCTAACAGGGCAATGATGACATCCTCTTCGTTGGTAAAATATTTGGTGACTTCAGCTTCGGAACACCGCATTTTCTCTGTCAGGACCTGTACCGTAAGTCCTTTTACTCCGGAAGTCGTCAATATTTTTCCGGCAGCTTCTAATATGTCATATTTCTGCTTTATCACTTTTTCTCGCGTGAACCCATAATCTTTCAGCCATTGAAAGGGTTGGAATCCTTCATTTAAATAAATTTAAGGGGCTCCAATATAGCGAAAAAATGACTAATGAACAAGTGGCCAACAGCAGCTCGCATGATCCAACCGATCATGCTGCCACTGTTGCTTGATTATTCGCCATTTTTGGGAAATCACCCTTGGTATCATGCTTCCTCTGGCTGTTTTGCCGGCATTTTATGGCTATTAGGTCCTTCCCGCTGTAGTTTCCACCTGGAAAGTGTAATTTTGCTGTTGTTTTTTGAAGATGCATGATATGCCAAGCACTGATTCACAAACAAATATCATTTTTCTTTGCCGATTACTTCTGCAAAAAGGCGTAGCCTTTTCCACGTATCGTTTTCCGGGTACCTCTGATTATCAATTGGCGGTGCAGGAAGAGATATTAGCCGGAAATGACAGCAGAGGTTTCATTATTGCCCCTTTTAGTAAGAATGGGCCGGATGCGTCGGTCCGGCTCCAAAAGGTTGACAATAACGCTTTACAAGAAAAATTGTATCGTCATATTCTTGCGCTGCCTGATCGACCCATAAACTGGGGGGGGCTGCCCAGACCAATAACTCCAAGAGACTACAAGAAAAAAATAGATCAATATCAGGACTGTATCCGTTATCAGGGGCTGTTGAAAGCGATATTATCCAGAACAAGCATCATGCAAAAGCCACCTAAGTTCGATCTTTTTGACTTTTACGGTAATTTGGGCGATACCTATCCGGAGACTTTCGTTAGCTTGTTTTATCTACCGGGGCACGGTATCTGGACCGGAGCGAGCCCGGAACTTCTTATTAGAAGCGAAGGTCGCCTGCTGCACACCATTGCGTTGGCCGCCACGCTGCCCAGAAACGTTGAAGCCGCATATAAATGGCGAGAGAAAGAGCAAAACGAGCATGCAATGGTTCAGCAACATATTGAGGCGGTTTTTGCAAGGAACCATTGTGCACTTGTCCATCGTAGAGGCCCCTATTCTTTTGAAACCGGCCAAGTGGCACATTTAAGAACCGACTACATTTATGAACGGAAAAATCAGGCTGATCTGCAAAAATTGCTGAGAGACCTGCACCCCACTCCTGCTGTGGGCGGACTGCCGGTCGACCGTGCTATGGCTTGTATCCGCGACTATGAGGGATATTCCAGGGGTTATTACAGTGGTTTTCTCGGAGAAACAAATGACCAGGATTACGCCCATTTATTCATAAATTTGCGCTGCATGCAAATTGGGGAAAAGGAAATGGCTTTTTATATTGGTGGAGGCATATCTGCCGGTTCCGATCCAGAAGAAGAATGGAATGAAACCGTACAAAAGAGCTTAACATTACGGAACCTGGTCAAATCAACTGTAAAAAGCATGCCGAATTGAAATGGAATTATCTGATAAAAAAAGCATTCAACAACTGGTGTTAAGTATGGCTGCCCTCGGGCTAAGGCACATCGTGATTTCACCCGGCTCCCGCAATGCTCCCCTTATTATTTCTTTCCATCGACATCCGGAGATACATTGCTTTAGCATCCGGGACGAGCGGACTGCCGGATTTTATGCATTGGGCAAAGCCTTGGAACTTAACGAACCGGTCGCGCTCCTTTGTACGAGCGGCTCGGCGGCTTTAAATTATGCGCCGGCAATTTCAGAGGCTTACTATCAGCGTATCCCGTTGATTGTTATCACGGCTGACAGGCCTTCGGAATGGATCGATCAGGGGGATGGGCAGACGCTTCGACAAACAGCGGTATACCACCAGTATATACGGAAAAGTTATGTATTGGAAGGAGATGCTGAAAAAGAGGATACCCGCTGGTACAACAGGCGTTGTATTAGCGAAGGTTTCATCATAGCCACCAAAACCAACCCAGGCCCGGTACATTTTAATGTCCACTTGGGAGAGCCTTTGTACGGGACTGAAAAAGTAGAATTAGCATTGCCTCGTGTTTTTAGCGCAGTCACGATAGAAAATAGGTTAGCACAGGCGGAAGTAAAAAGATTGCAGTTCGATTTTTCCCGCTCGAAAAAAGTGATGATCCTGGTAGGACAACAACGGGCGGCCCAATCTTTAAATACCTTGCTAACTAAGCTTGCTGCAGCCAATAACAATACCATTGTCTTGTGTGAGTCAACCTCAAACCTGAACAGCCAGGACTTTATTGAGCATATTGACCGGTGTATCGTTTCAATGGATGATGAAGAACTCCCGGATTTTATGCCAGATCTGCTGATTACGATAGGCGGTGCTGTGGTGTCCAAAAAAATAAAGGCATCGCTCCGCAAGTATGCTCCGGCGCAACATTGGAATGTAAGTCCCTATGATGCCTGTATGGATACCTATAAAGCGTTAACCAAAGCTATTCCATTAAAAGCAGATGCTTTTTTTAAACAATTGCTGGAAGCATTTCCCGCATCCGTGCATTCGGAGTATAAAAACCGCTGGCAAAACAGGGCAAAGCTGCTGGAGGAAAGGCACCAACGTTTTGTTGACACGGCGTTATTTAGTGATTTTTTGGTTTTTTCTCAAATTTTTTCCAGATTACCGGAAAATACATTTTTGCACCTGGGTAACAGCACCCCTATTCGTTATGGTCAGCTTTATAAGAACCTGGCCAAAACCACTCATTGCAACAGAGGCGTTAGTGGAATCGACGGCTGTACAAGTACAGCAATTGGAGCTGCAAGTTGCCATCCCGATCAAAAGTATGTTTTGATTACGGGGGATGTCGGCTTTTTTTATGACAGAAATGCTTTTTGGAACGAACATATCCCCGAGAATATAAATATAATTGTGATCAATAATTCCGGAGGGAGTATATTCCGGATTATCGACGGTCCTTCAAAGACAAAAGAACTGGAAGAATACTTTGAAACAAAACACCATTATTCTGCAAAAGAATTAGTGGCAGTTTCCGACTGGGAATACCTTCAGGCAAACGATGAAAGGACGTTAATGGTAGCCTTGCATGACTTTTTTAAGCCGGAAACTCAAAAAACGGTTCTGGAAGTGTTTACACCGAATGAAAGGAATGCGCAGGTCTTAGCTTCGTATTTCGACTATTTAAAACTCAATTAAAATTTCTATAGCCATTGAACAAATGCAAAAGATCGGATATTGGATCAAATCATTTCGTCTTCGAACTTTACCCCTGGCCTTGTCCAGCGTGATCCTGGGAAGCTTGTTGGCTTATAATAAAGGGTTTTTCAAGCCTGCTGTGCTGGTGGGCGCGGTACTTACCACGTTATTTCTCCAGATACTAAGTAACCTCGCCAACGATTATGGCGACACTGTACATGGCGTGGATAATCAAGAACGAAAAGGTCCCAAACGCAGTTTGCAAAGCGGAGAGATTACTTTAAAGGAAATGAAATGGGGAATTGTTGTCTTTGCTATTTTATCGCTTTGTTCCGGTATCTGGCTCTTGGTCAAGGGTTTGGAAGGGCTAATGACCCCTTCTTTTTTTATATTGCTTGCGCTGGGCCTGGTGGCTATAGCGGCGGCCTTGAAGTATACGATCGGGAAGAAACCTTATGGATATATGGGCTTAGGCGATATCGCTGTTTTTACTTTCTTCGGTCTGACAGGTGTTATGGGAACTTACTTTCTGCAAAGTCAACAAGTTACTTTAGCTGAATGCTTGCCTGCTGTTTCTATTGGTTTGCTGAGTACCGGTGTTCTAAATCTCAATAATCTGCGCGACATGGAGAACGACCGGGCCAGCGGGAAAAAAACTATCGTTGTCCTATTAGGCGCTAAAAAAGGAAAGGTTTATCACGCGCTATTGATCAGCATAGCCCTGATCAGTGCGCTTTTTTATACTTTCATGAATGATTATCAGCCTTCCCAACTGATTTATTTTATCACCTTTCCTTTGTTTATCCGAAATGCCATTGTGGTTTTCAAATGCAGAGATCTTTCTACCTTAGATCCAGAGTTAAAAAAATTGGCCATTGCTACGTTGTTGTTCTCTCTTACTTTCGGATTTGGTTTAATTATTTAACATGTTGCAATGTGATTTTCAAAAATATGTTTTAAAATTTCGTAAGCCTGGGGGCACGTCCCGAGGAGTATTACGGGAAAAAGAAACTTGGATCATCTCCCTTTTCGAGCAAGGACAAAAAGAGAAAGTGGCTTATGGAGAATGCGGTCTCTTCAGAGGACTGAGCGCTGAAGATCACGCGGAATACGAAGAAAAATTAGCTCAGGTTTGCAAGGAATTGCCTGTTAAAAAGGAAGCCGTGCTTAAGGAACTTGTGGAATGGCCTTCCATATACTTTGGCGTAGAAATGCTCTTGAAAGACTGGAATAATAAATCCAAACGCATTTTGTTTAAAAGCCCGTTTACTGAAGGACAGAAAGGTATGGCCATTAACGGGCTGGTATGGATGGGATCTCAGGCATTCATGTTGGATCAGGTTGAAGAAAAGTTAAAGGAGGGGTTTAATTGCCTTAAATTGAAAATTGGTGCAATTGATTTTGAAAGTGAGTTGGAAATACTAAGCTTAATCAGGAAACGATTTAGCGCCGAAGAAATAGAGTTACGCGTTGATGCCAATGGCGCTTTTGCGTTTAATAAAGCTTTGGAAAAGTTAAAACGCCTGTCCGAGTATGATCTGCATTCCATTGAGCAGCCCATAGGGGCAGGACAGGTTCACGAAATGGCGGAGCTTGTAGCGAAAAGCCCGATACCGATCGCCTTGGATGAAGAACTTATAGGGATTAATAAGCCGGAAAGCAAACGGCGGCTACTTGAAATAATCCGCCCGGATTACATTATTTTGAAGCCTACGCTGGTGGGTGGTTTTGCAGGCAGCCTGCAATGGATTCAATATATAGAAGAACAGGGTGGCGGGTGGTGGATCACTTCCGCCCTGGAAAGTAATATAGGATTGAATGCGCTTGCGCAATTTACCTATACCTTGAATAATTCTCTGCCGCAGGGGCTGGGGACGGGGCAATTGTATACCAATAATTTCAGTTCTCCTTTGATGGTGCAAAATGGAAGGTTATTTTATAGAAAGGAAAAGGAGTGGGATATGAACCTCTTGAAGCAATGAAAGCATTTGTAGATTATAGGAACTTAACGTTAAATGGGGTTACTTTAGCAGGAAGCGAAATAATTACCTTTTGTGAAAATCAAGGCCCGGGGGTTTTCCATGATGTGGCTCACTTTATTAAAGAATGGTTCCAACCTGAACCTCGCATAAAAGTGAGAACCAGTGGGTCAACAGGAAAACCTAAAACCCTTTGGGTGGAAAAGGACAAAATGCTAAAAAGCGCGTCGAGAACCGCCCGGTATTTTGATTTTCGAGCCGGTCAAACCGCTTTACTTTGCCTGCCGGTAAACTATATAGCAGGCAAGATGATGATTGTCCGAGCACTTTTTAGTCAATTGAATTTATTATGCATCGATCCGGCGGTTGATCCTCTGGCGGTTTTGCCTTCGGAAGTGACGATAGATTTTGCTGCCATGATACCTATGCAGTTGCAACAAGTAAAAGATCGTCCTGCTTTATCTAAGATAAAAAACATATTGCTCGGCGGTGGGCCGGTGAGTACTGATCTGGAAAAAGCCGTTGGAAATCTGCCGACCCAAGTTTTTCATGGATATGGAATGACAGAAACGCTTAGTCACATCGCAATCAGAAAACTCGGTAGTCACGCGCTTGCAGCAGAATATCATGTATTGAATGGAATTAGCATAACCCAGGATAGCCGGAGTTGCCTGGTGATTATGGCTCCCGATCTGCCGGACACCCCGGTAAGAACCAATGATGTTGTAACGTTAACGGGAGAAAACAAATTCATTTGGAAAGGACGCTTTGATAATGTGGTTAATAGCGGTGGAATAAAGTTGCAGCCTGAAGAATTGGAGAAAAAATTGCAGCCGCTATTGCATAGTCGCTTTTTTCTTGCCGGAATAAAGGACGATGTTTTTGGGGAAAAACTGGTTCTTATTTTGGAAGACAGCCCTTGGCGTGAGGGCGAAATCAAGAAGTTAAAAAGCGACATGACAAATTTGTTGGATAAATATGAACTTCCTAAAGCTATTTATTTTGCTCCTGTATTTAAGGAAACCTCAAATGGGAAAATAAATCGTTCAGCAACGGTCAAGAGCCTAGGAAGTTTTGAATAATCCGGACAGGATAAGAACCGATGTACAAATATCGCGGAAACACACTAAAACCCTCCCAGCGGCAAAGCCGCCGAAGAGGGTTCGTTTCATTTATAGGTTACAATTCTGCCCCAGACATCATTGGTTCCCCAGATTCCCTGGCGGGTGCATTCCAGTTGTACGATCTGGCTGTGATCGACAAACAAATTAGCCTCTGGACCATAGTTCTTAATGTACCATTTAAACACTTGGGGATCGGAAGCCTCAAACATGACGTTTTCCAGGCCGAGTCCATTGATGAATCTGGCGGGAACATCCACGCGCCATGGGTTGGCATTTTCTGTGACTCCTTCTGATTCCATCATGATAAGGTAGGCACCAGCATCCAAGAATTGTTTCCCCTGCCTGATGGCATAATCCACATCCTGGGTACCTTCTTGTCTTAACTCTCCCGCCGTCGTATCGCCGCCGGCGCCAAACTGAATGCCGATTTCCGGTTTAGCTTTTAACCCCGCTTTTTGTACTTCTTCAATTACCCTTTGCCAGTCGGCCGTAGGGATAGAAATGAATCCGGTAGAAATTTCAATAATGTCAAATCCCATTGCTTTACATTCATTGATGTATTTTTTTACCGCTTCCTTTCCTTTGGTCAATACATATTCCATAAAGCCCCCGGTGGAGACCAGCACGCCATATTGATGTGCCAGGTCATTCATTTCTTTGATCTTTTTGGGATTCATAAAGGTGAATGAGCCTCCCGCAAATTTGATGCTATCTACATAATTACCGGTCATCTCTAAAATATCCTTGAAATAACTGATTCCAAAGTTGGAATAGTAAGCCGCTCTTATTTCTGTCATGCCGATCTTACGGGGCTTGGCAGGGCGATCATTGCGCTGTAGCCATTCAAAAGCTACAGGGTTTTTTGTGAAATTTTTGTAGTCTATCATGATTTTAATTTTAAAAGATGAATTAATAAAGCGGACCGGCTAAAGCTTCCATTAGCTCTTTAACCGAATAATTTTCCAGATCTCTCACAATGCCGATGATATTTTGGCGAGTCTCTTTACTGGTGAATGGCTCCGACAGGTGATTAAATTTACGTATGATCGTTTCCCAGGAAGCCGGACGGGTATAAAAACCTTCGTAATCTTTTTTTTGAATATGAAGCTCTCTGCCATCTTTTAAGAAGATGGTTATGTCGCAAGCCATTTCGAGGGGGAAACGATCTGAATATGCTTGCTTCTCATTTACCTGGACTTTCTGCAGCAACAGCTGCACATCTTCTTTTATAATGCGCTCCTGCAAATATTGTTCAGGTGTTACCTTTCCATCCAGAATCAGCACGGCTATCATGTAGGGAAGACTATGATCTGCTTCTTCTTTTTTGTGAATGCTTTTCTTTCCGCCTTCCTCTCCTCCACCAATGATATTATAAGCCACGTCAAAGGTCTGAAGCACTATTTTTTCAATTTCCTCTGGTCTGAAGTCATACTTGTCGGTTAATTCTTCTATGCCTTCCAGGGTTGATTGAGAATGAATTTCTGCATTATATTTTTTAACAATGGTTTTTGTCACGCTTTCCAGGTCTTCTTGGGCCCAATCTATTTTGAAGTCTCCCACAATGGCTTCTTTAAATCCTTTATTTCCTTCAAACACTTCTTCTGGTCCGGTTATCCCACGCATGGAAAGAAAGGCGGAGTGCGTGGACGTCCAGCCTGTGGAGGGAAACGCCAGCCCTTTCCAATGGGACAAATTGCCGGTACGGGTAACGCGGAGCGCGTTGTAAGCAGTGCCGGCAATGGCCATGGCATGGGCTATCTGATCTTCTTTTAGTCCCAGTGCATAAGCAGCACCTGCTGCGGCTCCATAGGCTCCTTGTACGGTATGGTCAAAACCTTTATCGCGTACGGGCGCTACATCACTTAACCGGCATTGAACCTGATAGGCAATAGCTAATGCGGTGAGAAAGTCCTTTCCGTTTTTACCGGCATATTCTGTGGTTGCCATAATACTTCCAATGTTGTCGGAGGGATGGCAAGTTTCGTTTTTGGCCAGATAACTGTCATTATAGTCGAGATAACGAATTAAGGCTGAATTATAAAAAGCGGCTCTGTCCGGGGCGGTTTTTCCGTTCCCGATAAGGCTGCTTAAGGGATTTCCTCCGAAGTCGTGGATCTGTTCCCGGATCATGACAATCGGCGTACCTTTTAAAGCGCCTATGGCGCAACCCAGGGCATCCAATAGCCGCAACTTGAGCTCTTTTGCCGCTTCTTTAGATAGGTCACTGTAATGGCGATTGTGGATGAATCGTGCCATATGTTGTACTTCAGTCATGGCTTTTATTTTTTTGATGAATAAATGAACTTCTTTTATTTTTTGTATAGCAAAGGTATCCCTGTCCCGGTCATTTGTCAATGGGGCAAAGGCGATTAGCATTATGGGTAAAAGCGATTGGAGGCAAGTAGGCCGGATGATCGGAAAGGCGAGTGTCCGACTATCGCCCGGCGTTTTTCAAAGGAAGGTTATTTAAGATTTCTTTTTTGATCACCTTGGTAATCCTGTTTTTTTCAAAACCTCTCGGCGTGACCAGAATGATGGTTCTGCTGACTTCGGGGTTGGTAATAGGTTTTACCATTTTTATTCTTCTTTCGCCCATATACAGGCAAGCTAGTTCTGGCAACAGGGTTAAACCACCGTTGCGGTCTATGATTTTGCGGATGGTTTCCAGGGATCCGCTTTGGTAATTGATGTTATTTATTTTATTGAGCAGGGGATGCCGGGCGGCTTCTCGTTTGTTGGATAAAAAATAATCTCTGAATTCCTTATGTAGAATAAGGTCCTCTATAGGGATGTCTGCCCATTGGATTTTTTCACGAGAAGCCAGGGGGTGCCGCAGGTTCATATACAGCACAAACTTTTCTTCAAAAATGGGATCTTCATAGAAGCCTTCTTTTCCAAACGGGGCGAGGGTGACCGCGCCATCCAAATGCCCGTTTTCAAAAAAAGTGATCATCTCTTTTTCGCTGAGCTCCTCTAGCTGAATATGCAGCTCGGGGTATTTCTTAGAAAGCGGCGATATGAAGAGCGGAAGCAGATAGGGTGCCACCATAGGCAGAATACCCAGTCGGAAATTGCCCTCCGGACGGTTATTCATTTTTCCGGCAATTCCAATAAATACTTTCTGTGCTTCCAGTATTATTCTGGCCTGATCAATAAGGTCAGCGCCTTTCATTGTTGGTGTGACTGGGATGCGCGACCTGTCGAATATCATGATGCCGAATTCTTTTTCCAGCCGTTGGATTTCTTTACTTAGCGTAGATTGCGCAATTTCACATTCATCGGCTGCGCGACTAAAATTCCGATGACGCTCTACGGCAACAATATATTTTAACTGGTTAAAATTCATCGTCGGTTCACTGAGTTCTGTAAAGATAAGAAGTATCGTCAATTTCTGAAAGATGCAGGGTAGGTTCGATTTAGATCTCAATTTTAGTTACTTTTGATTCAACTTTGAATAATTTGATAATTGAAGGAGGCGTAATCGATGTTATGTATTTATCATGAGTCCACCGACCCTTACTTTAATGTGGCGACCGATGAGTATATTTTAAAACATATTGATGAGGACTGTTTTATGTTATGGCGAAACGACAATGCGATTATTGTCGGAAAATATCAAAATACTTTATCGGAGATTAATTACGATTATGTAAAGGCGAACCATATTGCTGTCGTCAGAAGGCTGTCCGGTGGTGGAGCTGTCTATCATGACTTGGGCAACCTCAATTTTTCCTTCACGAAAGCCGGGAAAAACAGCAACCTTTCCGATTTTGAAAAATTCACGCGTCCCATCGTAGATGTTTTACGTCAATTAGGGGCCAATGCGCGGTTTGAAGGTAAAAATGACCTGATGATCGATGGTATGAAAATAGCGGGCAACGCCGAGCATATCTATAAAAATAAGATCTTGCACCACGGCTGCCTGTTATTTTCTTCAGAAATGAGAAATGTAAGCGAAGCCTTACAGATCAATCCTGTCAAATACATTGACAAGGCGGTTAAATCCGTACCCAAAAGGGTAACAAATATTTCTGATCATTTAAAGACACGCCTAACAATAACCCAGTTTACTCAAAAACTCATGGCACATGTCATCTCGATTTATCCGAACTGTCGGCCGTACACTTTTACGGCCGAAGACCTTAGAGAGATAAAAAAACTCAGAGATGAAAAATATGCCACCCGCGAATGGAATTACGGTAAATCGCCGAATTATAATTTTAAAAAGGCGATAAGGACGAAAGGCGGACTGCTCGAAATGAACCTGGATGTAAAAAAAGGAGTTATTGCGCAGGCCAAGATTTTCGGTGATTTCTTTTCCGAAAAGGGAATTATTGAAATTGAAGAGGCACTAGTGGATACCGCACATGAAGAAAAAGCGATCAGAGCAGTTTTATCGGACTTTCCTATTGAAAAGCATTTTCGTGACATTACGGTCGATGACCTGATCACCGCTGTTTTTTGATGTACATGGGGGTTAGTTTAGTAACCTGGATATGCCCTCTTTGTAAGTATTACAATGAGCATTGACGATATCCCTGATTTGACCGGAATACCCGCCACCCATGCTTACTTGTACGGGAAGCCGGTTTTTCCTGCAAAATTCAAACACCTGAATATCCCTTTGCCGGCAGTCTCCGATAGAAAGCTGTAGTTTGCCCATCTTGTCGGTCTTTAATACATCCACCCCCGATTGAAAAAATACAAATTCGGGCCGTACCCGTTTGTTTAATGACGCCAACGCCTCGGATAAAGTTTGTAAATATAGGGAGCCGGTCGTTTCATCCGGTAGTCCGATATCCCAGTCCGATTGTTCTTTTTTGAAGGGGAAATTATTCTGACCATGCATGGAAAAAGTAAAAACCCTTTTTTCATTTTCAAAGATATCCGCCGTTCCATTGCCTTGATGTACGTCCAAATCAATGATTAATATTTGTTTGATCTTGTGGTAATTCAGCAAGTATTGTGCGGCAATGGCCTGGTCATTTAGCAGACAAAATCCTTCTCCCCAATCCTTTCCTGCATGATGCGTTCCTCCTGCAATATTGAATCCGATGCCTGTTTGAAACGCGCCTTCCGCAGTACGTATGGTTCCTTCGGCAATGCAGAGTTCCCGCGCTATGAGTTGTTTGCTTAACGGAAATCCAATACGCCGCATCTCTTTTGCACTTAAATCAAGGGCTAAAAGCCGCTGCCAGTAAGTTTGGCAATGAACCCCTTTTAAGAACTTCAGATCCAGCAGTGACGGCCGAAAAAAATCGTCTTCTTTTACAACACCTTCATAGAGCAACTGCTCATGTAAAAGCTCATATTTCAACATAGGGAACCGGTGCCCTTCAGGTAGCGGATGCTTAAATATGGGATGCCAGGCGATAAAAGGCATAAAAGGATTGGTAGTTGTAAAAGCAAAGTTAAATAATACGTTTAGTAAACAAAATGGTTGTTATTTTGATTATAATATCAGGTGCAGTTGGGAAAGCTGGTTTTAGTCATTACACTTGTATGATAAAAATCATATAAGAGGGTAATGGAAGTTGACGTTTTTGTGGGGATCTCGCCTTTTCTTTGCATTGGAGAGTTGTTCGAATTTTATAAAATTTACGGTTATGAAAAAGAAAATTGGTTTGTACTTCCAACTGGAAGCCAAGGACAACAAGGAATCCTTGTCCATTGTAAAGCAAGCATTAAATCGCCTCAACCAGCTAGAAGACGAAGGGGTGGATGTTCAATATTTTGAACTTCGGGTCAACAAATTCAATGGATTGTCAGATACGAATGTTGTATCCATGAAATTGGACGGTAATGGACGCACTTTCATTGAAAGTGAATCCGGCTACCGTTGGGATGATGCATTTATCAATGCTTTTGACAGAATCCATGATCACACCAGGACCGGCTTTGGCCGTCCTGCTAGCGCCATTCAATATGTCTGACCAACAAAAGAGCGTTGCATTAGATGTATAATCCCTGCCATCGTTACGGAGATAAAAACTGGTGGGGATTATTTTATTTGTCGGGCTGTAAAACCGGTCACAAATTTCTTCTTGAAGTTTTTCACTTAAATTCATTAACCGCTTCGCTCAGGTCAAATACTTGAACCTTATCTCCTATTTGTTGACTAAGAATGCTGCTTCCAATCGCACTTCTGAAACCACTTGCACAATGGACCACCACAGGTTTGTTCAGGGAAATCTCGCCTATGCGGTCTTTTAAGGAAGGTAGCGGAACATTGATGCTGTCGCTGAAAATTTTCTTCTTGGTTTCTCCTTCATTTCGTACATCGACAATGGTATAATCATCCGGATTTGCACGAAAATCCGTCAAATCCAACCGCAATTCGTTTTTTGTCCCGAAATCTAAAACAAAGGCATGCTTAATAAAGGGCTCATACCCAATCTTGGCCACCCGGCGAATCAGCGCCTGTAATGAAGCGTTGGTATCTGCAGCAAGGTAGAATGGCGTGTAAGGGGCTATGACAGTTCCCAGCCAGGTTTCAAATGGTTCCTTATCCTGGATATTGATTGAGTTTTCCAAATGGGAATCTTTAAATTGCTGGTGATCCCTCGTATCAATGACGACGACTTCTTGTTCCAGCTTTTCGGCGCCTTCCCAATCCGTAACAGGTTCCAGGAGATTTACTTTTTCGATGCTGTATAAAAAAGGAGGAGCACCTGCGGTGTTTATTGCCACATCATAGGTGAAATACAGCGGAATGTGCGGTTGTTGCTCATTGATCGCCGCTACGAATTCATCCTCTGTCATAGATTGCAAACACCAGTTGTATGTTTTTTCTTTGCCCATGGTATTTGAGGGCTTTTCCGACAAACTGCGGCCACAAAGCGAGCCTGATCCATGTGCCGGATAGATCACTACCTCGTCATCTAACGTCAAGAATTTTTGCAGCGAATGATACATCTGCCGGCTCTGTTCTTCTCTTTTTTGTTTTATATTTCCCGCTTCTTCCCGCAAGTCAGGTCTCCCGCAATCCCCTATGAATAAGGTGTCCCCTGTAAAGGCGGCTACATCCTTGCCCCGTTCATTTTCTAGTATAATTGTAATGCTGTCCGGACTATGCCCCGGGGTATTCCAGGCTTTTAATTTTACTTTTCCCAATGGAATAAATTGACCTTCGTCCAGCGTCAGATGGGGATACTCGGCCCCTAAACGTTTACTGCAATAAATCTGCGCTCCCTGGGTCTCCCGAATCTCCAGGTGGCTGCTGACAAAATCGGCATGAGGATGGGTCTCTATGACTGTTGTTAATGTCGCGTTGTTTTCTTCGGCATAATCATAGTAGGGCTTGGGATCTCTCGCCGGGTCAATAACCGCCATCTCTCCTTTGCTGACAACTGCATAAGAATAGTGGGCAAGAGACTTGTCTTCAAATTGTTTGATTTCCATACGGTTTTATTTCTTTATTAAAGCGAGGCACGCCTTCGCTAATATACCTTCCACGATAAGGGGTGGATCCGACCATTTAACTATCTCTTTTGCGGCAAGAAAAGGATAGTTAGAACTGGCACCCCCTACTTCCGGTGTTGTTATACCAAACACTACTTGTCCTATTTTTGTTTGACGTATAAGGTATGCACACATAAAACAGGGTTCTACCGTTGTGTATAAAATACAATGACTTAAGTCTTTCATTGGGCTTTGCATTGCATGGAGAATGGCCAGGGCTTCTGCGTGTGCGAATATACCTGGTAGCGACTCCCCTCCTTCCGTGCCCTCTGAAATGATCTCTTCTCCCCTGACAATAACGCATCCTACAGGGGTGTGACCTTGAGCTTTTGCCTCGGCTGCGAGTTCCAGGCAACGGCGCATGTATTTTTTATGTTTGTTATGGTCTTGTTCTTCCATTTAAGGCAATTTTATTTTTTCTTTCAGCACAGCAAGTATGTTGTCTATCCACATTGCAAACCCATCTTCATAATCAACGTCACAATCTACTCTTTCTACTAACCTTTCGGCACCGGACCGTTCTAGGATATCGTCAAAGTCTTTTCCGGCTTTACAAAAGTAATCATAAGTTGTATCTCCTAACGCTAAAACACCATAGGACAAATGAGTCAATTCTTTCGTATTCTTCTCCTTGAGAAATTCAAAAAAGTCTTCGGCCATCAATGGTACATCGCCGTCCCCGTCGGTACTTACGATAATTAGCAGGAAGTTGATCGCTGTTATAATTTTTTCCGTTTCAAGATCTTCCATATCACAAACCAAGGTCCGGAACCCTGCCTCATGTAGCTTTTCAGCGGCATCCTGCGCCAGCATCTGGCTATTGCCGGTGTGCGTCCCAAAAACAACCCATACCACTGGCGTGTCTTCAGCAGTGGTTGAAAATAGCTTTTGAAGTTCTGTATTCATTGTGATCCTCCTTTCTGCAAAATAACTTGTCTTCCCGCGATAATGATAATAAAATACGAAAAATGATTGATCTAAAAAGATATATCTTTTAGGGAGCAGGTAAAAATATTTCCGCATTAGTAATTTTTTTTCCAAGATAAGTAAAAGATGTAATTGTCTTTTTTTACTTTTGTAAGTATATAAAATTGAATTTTCGATGAGCAATAAGGTAATGGACAGCCATCAGGGTCATTGGATGCTGTCAAAAATAGGAAAAAGAGTACTCAGACCCGGCGGTAAAGAACTGACTATGAGGCTTTTGGCAGCATTGAATATCGCTGCCTCTGATGATGTGGTGGAGTTTGCCCCGGGGATTGGGTTCACTGCCCAGCAGGTCCTAAAATACCGGCCGGGATCCTATACTGGAATAGAAGTGAACAAGGAAGCAGCAGCTCATCTTCGAAAGAAACTAAAGGGGGATCATTGCAGCGTACGCTTGGAAAACGCCGCCGGAAGCCCGTTAAAAGACAGCGTTGCCAGCAAGCTTTTTGGCGAAGCCATGCTTACCATGCAAGCCAACCATCGCAAGTCGGAGATCATAGGAGAAGCCTGCCGAATACTCAGAAAGGGTGGCCTTTATGCAATCCATGAATTATGTCTTACCCCTGATAATCTGCCTGATGCCAGTAAGGAAACTATACGGAAGGAGTTGGCAAAAACCTTGAAGGTTAATGCCCGGCCCCTTACAGCATCTGAATGGGTTCATCTGGTCGAAGAAGGAGGGTTTCGGGTAACGAAAGTTTTGTTTAGCCCGATGAAGCTTTTGGAAGTAAAGCGGATTATAGATGATGAAGGCTTTTTCCGCACCCTGAAGATAGGATTTAATGTGGTCCGGCACCCTGAATTTCATAAACGGTTGAAAGTAATGCAGGCTTTGTTCCGGAAATACCGCAAGGAATTGAAAGCCATAGTCATCATTGCTGAAAAACTGGATGCTATGCCGGATTGAGAGAAACTTTAAAGTAAATCGCTTAAGATGACTGCAAAAGCCGCAGTTCATTGTCGCCAAATTTCTTTAAGGAGGGCAGTCTGAGATCGGCAAGGCTGTATTTCGGGTCGTTCCAATTTTCTTTTTCAGGCACTACTACCACGGTCATCTGCGCCGCTTTGGCAGCGACGAGACCGTTAATTGAGTCTTCAAAAACCAGACATTTAAGCGGGGATGACCCCAGTTCTTCTGCACATAAAAGATATACGGCAGGATGCGGTTTCCCAAAATCCTGGTGTTCACCGGAGTGAATGGCATCAAAAGAAGAATATAAATTAAAATGATGTAACGCATTATTAATCAAAGACATAGGGGAAGAGGATGCAAGCCCAATCTTAAAATTTCTTTCTTTGAAAAACTGAAGAATCCCTTCGGCTCCCTCCATTATCTTTCCCTGGGTGTTGATCAACCGGGTGACTTCTTCGAGGATTTCCGCGGAAACCTGGGCGGTTGACTTTTGGGTCCATCCAAAGTATTGATGCCAATAGTCAACTACTTCGCTGGTGCGCAATCCTGTTGTTTTTATGTAATCTTCTTTTTTCAGGTAAATATCCATTGTGGCAAAAACAGTGGCCATTGCCTGGTTCCATAAAGGTTCACTGTCAATCAGTAACCCATCCATATCAAATATTACCGTTTTAATCATTGTTTTCTCCGCTTTTAGCGTCGTTTTTTATAAAGGAATCTTTAAAAGCGGCAAATATAAACGATATGGCTGATAATCGGATATCTTAGCCAGATGCCGATTCCATGATGAGGAGCGCTCCTGTCTTGTCCGTTTAACCAAACTGTACGACCTTTGCTGTTTTTACCACACATGCAATCATGAAAGTGTTTAAATTTGGCGGAGCCAGCCTTAAGGATGCCGAAAGCATTATAAATGCAGCCTCTATTATTAGCGACTACCAGAAAGGTCCCTTGCTAATAGTGGTTTCAGCCATTGGTAAAACCACTAACGAACTGGAAAAAGTGGTTGAGCATTACTACAGGCACCAGCGCGAAACAGCGGCTCAATTGCTTTATAGCGTTCAAAACCAAAGCAAACAAACTGCGCGGCAGCTTATCTCCGACGACCACCACCCATTATTTGATCAACTCCATCAGCTTTTTGCTGAAATGGAGTGGCAGTTGGGTGAAAAAGCCTATGAGCCTTACGATTATTACTACGACCAACTGGTGAGCCGCGGAGAGTTGATTTCTTCGTTGATTGTAGAGGCCTATTTGAGCCAGATGGGAATAAAGACCTACTGGCTGGACGTGCGAGAAGTGTTGCAAACAGATGATACCTACCGGGATGGCCGGATTGCCTGGGATATTTCACAAAAGAAAATGGATCAAGATGTTGCTCCTCTTTTTAAGGAGTATCCCGTAGTGATTACACAGGGATTTATTGGCGGCACAGCCAAAGGAAAAACAACGACGCTGGGGCGAGAAGGAAGTGATTTTACCGCTGCACTATTTGCCAACATGCTTGATGCGGAAAGCCTTACCATATGGAAGGATGTAGAAGGATTGAAGAATGCGGATCCCAGAGTGTTTGAAGATACTTTAAACATCAGTGCCATCAATTTCAATGAGGTAATTGAAATGGCTTATTATGGCGCACAAGTTATCCATCCTAAGACCATTAAGCCGCTTCAAAACAAAAACATCCCCCTTTATGTGAAATGTTTTTTGAATAAATCCCTTCCGGGCACGGTGATCAACGGAAGCAATGGGATACAAAAACTTCCACCCATTATTGTACTTAAAAAACAACAGGTATTAATTACCGTTACAACTCGCGATTTTTCCTTTATTTCGGAAGAAAACCTGAGCACACTTTACGATATTTTTTATCGTTTAAAGATCAAGCTCAATATGATGCAGACCGGGGCGATCAATTGTTCTTTCTGCATTGATAAGCGGGCCGATAAGATTGAGAAACTGATCAAGGCGTTGCATGCTCACTTTAAGATTACCTATGATGAGAGCTTGGAAATACTGACTATCAGGCATTATGAGGACCATATGATTAGTCGCCTGACCAAGGGAAGAGATATTTTGCTGGAACAAAAATCAGCCAAAACTATTCAACTGGTTATGCGTTAGTTCAGCAATGCCTTAGGGACGACTTTTTTCTCAACCTGAGAAGTTGAATAATTGGTTCTTAATGGCGTAACTGCACTTCTTTCTTTGATCACATAATCCCCTTTGCCGTCATAAAGAATGATCGGAAGTTTGTGTGTCGCATTGAAATAATCGTAAGCCTTTTTAAGCTTGAGCCAGAAATCCTGTACCGGTGCTCCTGCACGGGCCGCCTTACTTAAATACTCAACGGAGTTCTGATTATTGAAGTCAACAGGAAGAATGTGTACCGGAATAAAAGTCTGCCCCGCATCCCGGGCGTACATGGCTAAAATGTATACTTCGTCAATCTGGGGATTCGTAATAGGAATACAGCCAACCGTCACACAGCTGCCATGGATATATATGCCACCTCCTGGGTCCTCATGAGTAGTGTTCAACCTGTCAGAAAAGTTGGGATAGTTGATTTTTAAAGATAAATGATAGGTGCTTCTCGGATTAAATTCATTGATGTAATAAAAACCTTCCGGTACTTGCCTGTCTCCCTGAAATTTCTTTCTGCCCATGTAGCCGGAAAGCGCACAAACCGGGTAGCTCTTAAACAAGGTAAAAGTATCTGTCGGCTTGTTTTTTACCCATACTTCCAGCCTGCTGTCGTATTTAAAAGAGCGAATAAATATATAGTTTGCCGGGTAGGTTAATCCTTTCTCTTCAAACTGCTTTTTAAGCATTGCATTTTTCTGTTGAAATGCTCTTTTGACAGTAGGGAATTGTAATTGCTGCTCTACAAATGACTGGCTGTTGGCTTTAAAGCCAAACAGCCCTGTCAATAATAGTAGAATAAAACACAAGACCAAACCCTTCAATTCCCGCATTGCGTTAGTTTTTAAATTTGTTTTCAAAGGTAAGCAATCTCAAAAGAAAACGCCATTTCACCCTTGTTTTTTAACAAATTAAATGACGTTTTTAAAACGCTTAAGACGCCAGAATATTTTTTTGTAGGTAGGAAATACTTTTACGAATGCTGTCAAACGGATCTCCTGGGGTCTTATCTTGTTCCACAAAGAAGTGCTTCATCCCCGATTCCTTGGCATGGGCAAATATTGACGGCCAGTCGATAACGCCATTCCCTACTTCTGTAAAATTTTTTTCCGGGGTATCGGCCATATCCTTGACATGCCACAAGACAAAACGCCCGGGATGTGCATCAAACATCGCTATCGGGTCTTGCCCCGCCTTGGTTACCCAGTAAATGTCCATTTCCATTTTTACCAAGTCCTTATCGGCTTCTTTTAGCAGGATATTATAAGGAGTTTTTCCGTCTATTTTCTCAAATTCAAAATTGTGATTGTGGTAGCAAAATTGTATTCCGGCTTTTTTACACACTTCTCCGGCCTTATTGAATTCCTCCGCCCGCCGTTTGTAGTCATCCAGCGTTTTGCGCTCATTTCCGGGGAGGTACGCACAAACCATATAGCTCATCCCTACTTTGTGCGCGTCTTCCACCGCCTTTTCCCAATCATTGCGAATGGTTCCTTTGGTTTCACGGTTACCAAGCGAGTAATGTCCGCTTGGAATAATTAACCCGTTTTGTTTTAAAACCGTTAAAAACTCGGAAGTATTCATCCCATAGAATTTTTCTGTTCCCCTATAGGTTGCAGATTCTACAAGCTTATAACCTATTTGGGCTACTTTGGCCAAACTGGCTTTAGGGTCGTTGCCCATCGCGTGTCTTATGGTATATAACTGGAGGCCGGGCAAATAGTCGTACCTTTTCGGTCCTGAATTACAAGCGGATAAAAATCCTGGAATAGCCAATGTACCGGCCAATAGGCCGGATTGTTTTAAAAAATCTCTACGTGATGCCATGAGTTATTAATTTATGAATGTTATACAAATACTTGAGTGTCAGCCGTCCAATGCACATTCCAGAAAGTCAATAAGGGGTTTTAGTTCTTTAAATATTCCGCAGGTCTTTTTTATGAGTTTTCCGGAAGTAAGCGCTTCATCAGGTATGCTGCAACCGGCAATGAAACTGCGCAGTTTCAAGTAGTCAATAGCGGGGTTGTCTGCATCATAACCCTTAGGCGGACGTACCAGTTTATCTTCAGCAGACAAAGGGCCAAATTTTTTGCTAAAGGTCGGACGTTGCAGGATGGCCAGGAATTCATCGTAGTTGTAATCAATTTCCTGTCTCACTTTCTGCAGCATGTCTCTTTCCGGGTGCCAGATGCCCCCTCCTAAATAAGAATTTCCTGGTTCAATGTGCAGGTAGTAGCCAGGGTAATGGACCTTTTTTCCGCCTTTGTTCATTCCCGCGGCAAAATGTGTTTTGTATGGAGTCTTATTTTTGCTAAAACGCACATCGCGGTATATACGAAATACACAATCCTTGACATTCAGCATACCGATGGCGGGATCGGTTTTTCCATATTCAGCGAGTAACTTTTGAATGAAGTGATCAAAATCATGTTTGGCGGCAAGGTATTGTTCTTTATGGGAGTCGAACCAAGCTTTTTCGTTATGTTTTTTGAGCTGCTTAAGAAACTTGATCGTTGAGGGTTGGGGCATCGAATGGCTTTTTAGCCGATAAAAGTAGAACAATCTGTAAAAGAATCCAATTTTCGAAAGAATAAATACAGGAATGGCGGTGGATCGAAATTATAGTATCTTTGTCTTACGATGTTTACGAAAATGTATACCCTGGAGGGAATGACGTGTGAGGAATGTGCAAAAAAAGTAAGATTGGCTTTCAAAGCCAGGCCTGAAGTTATAGAAGCCCAGGTATTGCTTTCTGATGCGCGGGCTATTGTCAGCCTGCGGGAGTCGCTTTCTACTGAGGCCCTCAATACGGCACTGCGGGAAGAAGGGCACTATTCAGCTACTGAAATTCCAGATGCCCACCCGGCTCAGGCGGCAAAAGCAAAGAAAAATACTCCCTGGCTCAAATTTCTTCATCGAAAAAAGCCCTGTTGCCGCTAAAGAAGGACGAGACAAGGTAAGTTTGTTAGTGCTCGGTTATTCTTATTATATGAGTTACCAGTTTGCTTCAGCTACGCGGTGTTTTTCTCAATTATTAAAGGTAGACTCTGTAAATGCCACTGCATATTACTATCTTGGGAAGGTTCAGGCTGCTAAAGGAAACGTTCCATTGGCATTAACCTATTTTTGTAGATTGGTAAAAATAAAGCCAGGCGTAGCTCATTATTACAAACAACTGGCTTCTTTATGGACCCAGGTCGGGAATAATGCGGCTGCCGGCTGGTATTATAAAAGAGCCTATGAGGCTAATGCAGAGGACCCGGAAGTGATTGTTCACCTTGCTTCCAATTGGATCAGACAGGAAATGTATGAAAAGGCAGACCATATTCCGGATCTGGCCCTTCGGCAGGATTTGATGCAGTCGCAGTTGCAGTTGCTTATCGTTCATATACGCTCGGCTTATACACAGGAAGAATACCGATATTTTTCCCTTATATAGGCAATTAAGAAAAATGGATTTTATTAGTCTACAGCCATTTTTGTATACGGCTATTGCCTATTTCGACCTGAAGAAATTCGACTCTTGTATTACCGTTTGTCAACTGCTGGCCAAAAACAGATTACAGACAAAGACCATCTACGATAAGGCTCTTGATCGGCTCAATACTTGTTTGGCTATGTCCCTGGATGATGCCAATGACAATTATTTTACGGTAAAACGAAATATTTTGGAGTTAATGCATCAACCAAGTAGGGCGCTCAAGCAATATGATACGGCATACTATATATTTCATAAGCCGCTCCAATTATACAATAAAGCCCGTGTTTATGACGCTCAATTTGAAAACTATCAAGTAGCCCTGCGGTATTATCAGCGCTACCTGGAGAATCAGCATAAAACAGAAGCTGAAGAAAAAAAGGAGGTTTTGGCCTTTGGAGAGAAAAGAGTAAAACAATTAGAAGAATGGGAAAAAAACGCTGAGGATTGCTTCCGAATGTAATGATTAATTACTTAATTAATTAGTTAAAAATTTAGTTGTTTAGTTAAAAATTTAGTTGTACCTTTGTGTCTAAAAGTAGCTTTATGAAAAAGAAAATAAAGGAACTCACCCGTGCCGAAGAACAGATCATGCAGATCCTTTGGGATATGGATAAAGGTTTTGTAAAGGAAATGATTGCCCGTATGGAGGCGCCGAAACCCGCCTATAGTACAGTCTCTACCATCGTTCGTATTTTGGTCAAAAAGGGATTTATCGGGTATAAGGTGTATGGAAATACTTATGAATATTATCCGCTCATTTCCAGAGAGGCCTATAAGAAATTTGAAGCAGAACGCTTGTTAAGCAGTTATTTTGACGACTCAGTGGAAAGTCTTGTCTCCTTCTTTGTTTCTAAAAAGAAACTTAATATGAGTGAAGCAGGAAAAATCATTTCTATTCTGGAAGACCTTAAAAATGATAAATCATGAACTTTACCATGCTTTTACTGGCCAATTTTTATCTTGGCTGTTGGATGTTGTTGTATTACCTGGCTTTCAGCCGGAAAACAACTTTTGGTTATAACCGTTTGGTCCTGTTAGGTGGTATAATACTTTCTTTTCTTTTACCCTTTATTACTTTGCCTCCTATTATGTTGTTTTCGGCCGCTGATCCATCTGTTCCCCTGATTACATCAACCGATGCGTCCGCTGTGGTTGCCGGTGATCAGAGTATTTCCGAAGCGGTAGCATTTCCTGTTTGGCATATATTTTTATGGGCTTACTGGTCTGGGGTTGTATTGCTGAGTATGGTATTTTTAGGGAAACTGGTTAAAATAATGCACTATGTGAGAAAATTCCCGAGAATTAAACATAATAGCTATGTTTATGTTCAGACGCCGGCAAACTGGGAGGTTTTTTCTTTTATGCACTTTTTGTTTGCACCTGCAAATACAGCCGGAAGTATTTTGGAACATGAAAAAGTGCATATTCGGCAAAGGCATTCTATAGATAATATTTTAACGGAAGTTGTTAAAATCTTTTGCTGGTTCAACCCGGCTATTTACTTCTGTCAAAGGACCTTAAAAATGGAGCATGAATATCTGGCCGATGCAGCAACTATAAAAATCGTTGATGTGAAAGAATATGCGCAAAAGCTGGTCAACCGATCGTTTAAGCTGAGTAACCTATCGCTTGTTCATCCGTTCTTAAATCGTTCGCATCTACAAAAAAGACTCATTATGTTGCAGAAAAACGGAAAATCATCTAAAAATATCTGGACCTATTTATTCCTGATACCTGCTTTGGTTGGAATTCTGCTGTTTACGTCTTCTTTTTCCTTAAAAGACAAGGTGCAAGATGCAATTGCCGGCCTCAGGCCAGCTGAACAGGATTCCAACCACCCTGCACTGGTTAACTTTCTGTCAGAAGAGACCATCGTAGAAGGAAAACTTCAGTCTCCTTCAGGGCAGCCGATTGCAGGCGCCAATATTATTGTTGAGAACACCCAAAAGGGCACTACAACCAATGACAAAGGTTATTTTAAATTAATGGATGTTGCCCCCGGAACCATTTTACATATCAGTAGTATAGGTTATAATTCCATAACTATTCGGGTGCCCGGGGACAAGGATCATCTCAATATTGTTCTGTATCCCAAACCCAAATCTTTAAATAAGGTTATAGTAACGGGATATACCCAGGACACCTTACCCACTCCGGTTCAAACACAAAATAATGCTGCTGCAGCAAACAACCATAAGGTATTTCAGTTTGTAGAACAGATGCCGCAATTTCCGGGCGGGCAAGATGCGCTTATGAAATATCTGTCCAGCCATATTAGATATCCGAAAGAAGCCAGGGACAACGGCCTTCAAGGTACTGTAGTGGTGCAATTTATCGTGCAGAAAGACGGAACAATAACGCATGTGAAAACTGTAGGGAAACCAAAGAATGGCAGCTTGGAAAAAGAAGCCATGCGTGTAGTAAAACAAATGCCACAATGGATTCCAGGAAAACAAAATAACCGGTATGTAAAGGTACAATTTAGTCTGCCTATTCGCTTTCAGTTAGATGGACCTACAAAAAAACAAATGTCCGCTGAAAGCAGCACTCTACTGCCCTCCCCTCCTGCCGCTTCACCTTCTTTGGAAGATAAAGCGGACGTATATAAACAGGTGGAGCAAATGCCACAATTTCCGGGCGGACAGGATGCCCTCATGACATATTTAAGTCAAAAAATAAAATATCCGTCAAAAGCAAGAGAGAAAGGAATTCAGCGTACTATAGTAATACAGTTTATTGTTGAGAAAGACGGGTCTTTAACAAATATTCATATCACCGGAAGCAAAGAAGGTGGCGAATTAGAAGAAGAGGGTATTCAGGTAATTAAAGGTATGCCAAACTGGATCCCGGGTAAAAAGGATGGGAAACCGGTGAAAGTACAATTTAACCTGCCCATTCGTTTTAAATTGACATAACAACCCGGTTACTATTCGCCGCCGTCATCTTTTTGTGAAAAAGATACGCTTACTGAATCAGTGACTATCCATTTGCTAAAGACAAATGCATTTTACGCCCTTTCATATAAATAGTACTCTAAAGAGAAGAACCGTTTTTCTCTTGATCTTATTGATCGTATCAAGTTTTTCTCTTCGTGCGCAAACTTTTGAAAAAGTTATTCAAAAAGCAAATTTGTCTTATCAGAACGGTGATTATTCCGGATCGGCCAAACAATATGCGCTTGCTTTTACACTTCGGGAAGGAAATGCTGCGCAATATTATGATGCTGCTTGTGCTCAGGCCCTTGCAGGGGATACGGCACAGGCATTACGATATCTGAGCCTGGCAATTGATAAAGGCTGGTGGAATTTAAAGCACACGCAACAGGATAAAGATCTGTTGATCCTTCATGAGACACAAAGATGGAATAATGCCCTTAAAAAGATCCAAGCAAATCGTAAGGAATATGAGAAGAATTTTGACATTCCATTGAAAGAGAAACTGGAAAGAATATTTATCAAAGACCAAACCTTAAGAAAGCTTTATTCTACAGCAGAAAAAAAGTTTGGGAGGAATTCAGAAGAAATGAAGTATTACCGATCGCTCATTTGGAAACAGGATACGGCAAATGTAAATGAGGTAGTAGTAATAATAGAGCAAAGAGGCTGGATTGGAAAAAGTGTGGTTGGAGAAAAGGCAAACACGGCCTTGTGGGTAGTTATTCAACATGCGCCCTTGGCACTTCAGGAAAAATATCTGCCATTGCTAAAAGCTTCTGTATTAAAGGGAGAATCAAAAGGAAGCCATTTAGCATTACTGGAGGACAGGATTCAAATGCGGAAAGGCGAACCACAAATCTATGGCTCCCAGATTATTACTGATAAAAAAACAGGAAAGAAGAAGGTCTATAAAATCAAAGACCCGGAATATGTAGACCAAAGGAGGGAAAAAGTTGGTTTAGGTCCGATCGAAACCTACGTGAAGCATTGGGGAATCAAATGGACTATTGAACCAAAGAAGAAATAAAATTTTCCCGGATAATAAAACTTTTCAGCGTATTTAGTTGTTCTTTTGCCATAAATGGCACACGATCATACGCATACACACGCCGTAGACACGTCGAAAGCAGGAAAAGCGCTCGTAATCGGTATTTGGCTTAACCTCGTGTTTGTATTGGTAGAGGCTGGCGCGGGATTTTGGCAAAACTCCCTGGCTTTGCTGGCCGATGCCGGTCATAACCTCTCCGATGTAGCCAGTCTGGCGCTGGCATTGCTGGCATTTAGGCTCGCGAAGGTGAAACCTAACGACCGGTTCACCTATGGCTATAGAAAGACCACTATTTTAGTGGCATTACTTAATGCGGTGATTTTACTGATTGCGATTGGGGGTATCGGATTCGGTGCCTTTCAGCGCATTTGGCAGCCAGAGCAGGTCGGCGGCGGTACGATGGCCATCGTTGCCGGAATCGGCATATTGATCAACGGTTTTACAGCCTATCTATTTGTCCATGAGAAAGACAAGGATCTGAACATAAAAGGAGCTTATCTGCATATGGCGGCGGATGCTTTAGTTTCTCTTGGTGTGGTCATCGCCGGCTTGCTGATCATGTGGACAGGCTGGTATTTGCTGGATCCGCTTATCAGCTTTATTATTATGATTGTGATTCTTATCAGTACATGGAGTTTGTTAAAAGACAGCTTGCGCTTGAGCCTTGATGGCGTTCCTAAAGATGTGAATATGGATGCAATAAGGCGGGTTGCTGCCGAAGTGCCCGGTGTATTGGAAATGCACCACATTCACGTGTGGGCGATGAGTACCACGCAAAATGCGCTGACTGCACATCTGGTTGTTCCATCAGACACTTCAGTAGACCAAACCGAAGCTTTAAAGAACAGTTTAAAAGCAAAGCTGGAAAGCTTGCACATCCATCACAGTACCTTTGAGATAGAGTCGCAGGCGAAAAATTGTAAACAAGAAGATTGCCGGATAGCGGAAGACTTGCCGGATACGCATGCGCATCACCATCATTAGCGGGGCGTACTGGTATCTGCAGTTTTGATCCCGTCACTAAACCATCCTTTACCCTAACTCGGGGTAAAGCGGAAACGCCTCCATGAATTTATTGACCTCGCCCCGTACCTGATTTCGTTTTTGTTCATTTTCGGCATCTGTCAGCAGTTCGTCTATCCACTCTACTATTTGAGGCATATGTTCTTCTTTGAGCCCCCTGGTAGTAATGGCAGGCACGCCCAAGCGGATTCCCGAGGTAACAAAGGCTGAACGATCATCAAAAGGAACCATGTTTTTGTTAGCGGTGATATCTGCCTGTACCAACGTCTGCTCTGCTTTCTTCCCGGTAATGTTTTTATTCCGTAAATCGATCAGCAGCAGGTGATTGTCCGTGCCTCCGGAAACAATGTGATAGTCTTTTTCTAATAAAGCTTTGGACATCGCCTGGCCATTTTTCAATATCTGGCGTGCATATTCGGTATAACTATCCGTTAGTATTTCAAAGAAAGAAACCGCTTTTGCAGCGATAATATGTTCCAACGGTCCGCCCTGCATACCGGGAAATACGGCCAGATTTAAGACAGAACTCATCATACGGGTCACCCCCTTTGGTGTTTTTAATCCGAAAGGGTTTTCAAAATCTTTTCCCATCATGATCATGCCACCACGGGGTCCGCGCAAGGTCTTATGGGTAGTAGTCGTTACGATATGACAATGATCAAACGGGGAATTGAGCAAACCCTTGGCAATCAGTCCCGCGGGATGGGCAATATCGGCCATGACCAAAGCACCGACACTGTCTGCAATTTCCCGGATACGTTTATAGTCCCAATCCCGGCTATAAGCAGAGGCCCCACAAATAATCAGTTGCGGGCATTCCTTTTCAGCTATTTTAGCCATTTCATCGTATTCGATCAGCCCGGTTTCTTTATTGACACCATAAAAACAAGGCTGATATACTTTTCCTGAAAAATTTACTGGTGAACCGTGGGTCAAGTGCCCTCCCATGCTCAGGTCCAGCCCTAATATTTTATCTCCTGGTTTTAATACAGCTAAAAAGACGGAGGCATTAGCCTGAGCTCCGGAATGAGGTTGCACGTTTACATACTCCACCCCAAAGATTTCCTTGGCTCGGTCTATAGCCAGTTGTTCACTTTGATCTACTACTTCGCAACCACCGTAATAACGGTGGCCGGGATAGCCTTCCGCATACTTGTTGGTCATGACATTGCCCATGGCTTGCATGACCTGTAAACTGGTAAAGTTTTCTGAAGCAATAAGCTCTAATCCTCTGCGCTGGCGATTAAGCTCCTTATTCATCAATTGGAAAATCTGCTCGTCTTTTTGCATAAAAACAGTCTTTTATAGGATGATCTGAATAATTTGGCACAAAGATAATTTATTAAGAGCGTATTTTTGAACTCGATATAAAATTGCTACCTTCGAAGTTAATTTATGGCATAAAAGCAAAAACTGTTTATCAATCTGTCCTTTTCATGAAAGCGATTATACCCGTTGCCGGCGCCGGAACAAGATTACGCCCACACACCTATACACAGCCGAAGGCGCTTATACCCATTGCGGGAAAAGTATTGTTAAGCTTTATCATAGAACCTCTGGCAGAAGCAGGCATTAAGGACTTTATTTTTATAATCGGCTACCTCGGAGATAAGATCCAGGATTATGTGGTCGAAAAACATCCGGAGATTAATTGCAGCTTTGTGCAACAAAATGACCGGGAAGGTTCAGGCCAGGCTATCTTCCTTGCCAAGGAGCTGGTAGGGGAAGATGAGGCTTTTATTGTCATGGGCGATACGATTTGTGAATTTGATGTAACAGCTATGATAGAAAGCCCGGCTTCCATCCTTGGTATAAAAAAGGTGGATGACCCCAGGCAATTTGGCGTTGCTGTAATTAACCGAAAAGGTAACATTACCAAAGTAATTGAAAAACCACAGATTCCTAAATCGAATATGGCACTTGTCGGGATATACAAAATAAGAGAAACGCCTTTGCTTTTTGATTGCCTGGAAGAGCTGTTGAAAGAAAAACGTAAATCACATGATGAATATCAGCTTACTGATGCTATTCAGGCCATGATCGAACGAAAAGTGAAGTTTACGGCATTGAAGGTGAGCAATTGGTTCGATTGCGGGAAAAAGGATACGCTTCTAGAAGCCAATTCTACGCTTTTGAAGAAACGGGGCTCCCATCAGGCTGCTGCGCTTTCTTTTGAGAATACGATTATTATTCCCCCGGTGAGTATTGCAGAGGAATGTACTATTAAAGATGCGATCATCGGGCCGAACGTAACTATTGGCGAACATTCTGTCATTAAGTATTCTATTGTAAAGAATTCGATCATAGGTTCTTATTCCCAGTTGTACGAAGTCGTTTTAAATTCATCGATCATTGGTAGCGATGCCCACATCCATGGCCTGACCCAAAGTCTCAATATAGGCGATAATACGGAAATAGATTTGAGGTAACATGGTAAACCGGGTGACTGAATTATTTGGAATCAAATATCCGATCATACAGGCTGGAATGGTATGGACCGCAGGCTGGCGACTGGCTTCTGCGGTAAGTGCAGCAGGCGGACTGGGGGTAATCGGTGCGGGAAGTATGTATCCCCAGGTGCTTCGGGAACACATTCAGAAATGTAAACGAGCAACCAATAAGCCGTTTGGTGTAAATGTGCCGCTGCTTTACCCCGATATAGAAAAACACTTTGAAATTATTATAGCTGAAAATGTTCAAATTGTTTTTACCTCTGCAGGGAACCCGGTCAAGTGGACTCCTTTTTTAAAGGAAAAAGGGCTCACTGTTGTCCATGTAGTACCAGGAAGTAAGTATGCTAGAAAGGCAGAAGCAGCAGGTTGTGATGCAGTTGTTGCTGAAGGCTTCGAGGCAGGTGGCCACAATGGAAGAGAAGAAACAACCACCCTCTGTTTAACTCCCTCGGTTTGTACGGCGGTAGAAGTGCCTGTGCTGACTGCCGGCGGTATCAGTTCGGGAAAGTCAATGTTAGCGGCGTTTGCCCTAGGGGCGGAAGGGGTTCAGATCGGGACACGGTTTGCTGCTTCAAAAGAAGCTTCTGCACACGTAAACTTTAAAGCACAAATCATCGGGTCAAAAGAAGGCGATACAGTGTTAACATTAAAAAAGCTTGTTCCTGTCCGGATCATTAAAAATGCTTTTTTCAACCGGGTACAAGAAGCTGAAAATCGCTGCGCTTCAAAAGAAGAGCTACAGCAACTTTTAGGAAAGGGACGTGCTAAAAAAGGCATCTTTGAAGGGGATTTGGAGCAAGGTGAATTGGAATTAGGACAGGCAAGCGCTCTGATAAATGAAATAAAGCCTGCAGGCGATATTTTACGGGATATTTGGGGAGAATTTTGCAGGGAAAAGAAAAGAATAGCTGACGATTTTCGGCTTTAGAAATGCTATCAATGATGCGCTTTTATGGTCTCGTGAGACCGAGATGGCATTTTATTTTTTCACCGTTTAGGACTTGGTTTCTCTAATCCTCTTGTATATCCGAATGGCAAACATTAAGACAATGCCAAGAATGATTAAAGCGATCAGCCCTTTAAACATATTTAAAGTACTTTTTAAAACAGCCAGGAATACGATAGCGAAGAGGAACAGGGTAGCTACCTCATTCCATATTCTCAGTTGATTAGAAGAGTGTTTAAAAACACCTTGTTTTTGTTGACGGTAGATTCGATGCAGCGAAAAATGATATAAGTAAAGGCCAAGGACAAATACCAGTTTAGTCCATAACCAACCAGGGATATTCCATTCATTTACATAAAGGATCATCATCCAGGGGCCAAAGACAAGTGTCAGGATGGCAGACGGCCAGGTGATACCCAGCCACAACCGCCTGATCATGAGATTATATTGCTTAGATAAGATCGTGCGTTGAGGTTCTTCCCTATCCTGTGCTTCCCGATTATAAATAAACAACCTTACCATATAAAACAGGCCGGCAAACCAGGTGACAATAAAAATGATATGTAAAGCAAGGATAAAATTGTACATTAGCCAGGTCTTTCTCCTGCTGTCTTTTATTCTGGCAGCATGCAAGTTTACGCAAAATTTTTCTATTATTCACTTTATTGTTGCTAGTCCCGCCCGGTGATACCCTTTAAAAAAAGAACAGTTTTACTTTTTCATTTTTCTTTAGTGAGACGGTTACATAATGATCCTGAACCTCCAATAGGCTTATTTTTCCATTGTTGTTTTGCTTAACCTGAATGGTGTAATCCGGTATTCTTATTTTGAATGAATGCGGCTTATCAGCCTCAACTGTTATCGAGTGAATGTGGTTGTTTTCCCATTCGGCACCGACAGTTCCTCCGCCCCTCACGCGTAAGCCACTAAATCTTCCCGCAGGCCAGTTTTCGGGTAATGCCGGCAGTAATTCGATAAAACCGTTCTGACTTTGGATCAGCATTTCAGCAATTCCTGCGGTTCCCCCCAAGTTTCCATCTATTTGAAAAGGCGGGTGGGCATCAAAAAGGTTAGGATAGGTTCCTCCGCCATCGCTCATATTCATTTCGGTCTGTCCTGTTGGTTTTAATAAATCTTGGATTAAACGAAAACAATGGTTTCCATCATGCAAGCGGGCCCAAAGACTTATTTTCCAGGCAAGTGACCATCCGGTGCTAATATCTCCTCTTCTGATTAATAATTTTTTAGCTGCTTCGGCTATTTCAGGGGTCCGGGATACCGATATACCATTTCCCGGGTATAAGCCCCATAAGGGGGACACATGACGGTGATGGGGCTCTACCTCTTCATAAGGTTTCAGCCATTCCATCAGTCTTCCTTCTGCGTCAATTTGATTAGGAGGCAATTGTTTTTTGGCTTCTGCTAATTTTTTAATAAAAGTGGTATCTCTATTTAAAGTTTGCGCTGCCTCTATGACCTCTGTAAATAAGGTACGGATAATTTGGTTGTCGATTGTGGGTCCAGCACAGATATGTGCTATTTTCCCATTCGGTAGCTTAAATGCATTCTCGGGAGAATTGGATGGGGCGGTTACCAACCAGCCATTTCGAGGGTCTTTAATCAACGTACTTAAATAGAAGGCTGCTGAACCTTTTAATATGGGATAAATTCGCTTGAGATAGCCGGGATCCAACGTGAATGCATAATGCTGCCAAAGCATGTGACATAGCCAGCCCGACCCCGAGTTCGTTGCTCCCCATGAAGCACTTTCTCCCGGAGCTGTATACCCCCATACGTTGGTAATCACATGTGCGACCCAACCTTTTCCCTTATAATAAATTTTTGCAGTTTTTTGCCCCGGTTCCACCAGTCCTTTAACCAAAGTATAAAAAGGTTCGTTCAGCATAGGCAGATTGCCTACCTCTATCGGCCAGTGGTTCATTTGAATATTAATATCCAGGTGATAATCTCCGTTCCAAGGAGTTTGTATAGTATTAGCCCATAAACCTTGCAGGTTAGGAGGTAGCAGGCCCGGTCGGGTGCTGCTGATCAATAAATAGCGGCCGTACTGAAAATATAATACCGGCAAACCATTATCCGTGGGGTCTTTAGTAAAGGCCATCAGCCTTTCATCTGTCGGTAAAGCTGCTTGTCTTAAGTTTTTGTTGGTTAGCGAAAATGTGGCCCGATGAAATAGTCTTTGGTATGCCCGTATATGCTCTTTTCTTGCCTGGGGGTAGGGTTTATCCATTGCCGTTTTTAAAAACTGTGCCGTTTTTTCTTTAAAAGGAAAGTGACGGAAATCTGTAGCGGAAGATATATAGATGATGGCAGTATTGGCTTTTTTGATTTGCAAGGCAGAATCTAAAGAGATGAGTTTTCCCCCTTCATGTTTTATCCTTACCCGGGTTAAATAACGCATTCCTTTGTTGACCGAAGGGATGCCGTCATTGAGCCGACCATACATTTTGAGCTCCTCTCCTTCTACTGCTGTTGTATATCGTTCAGGTCGATCCAGTGATAGCGTAAAATTAATCTTGCCCGGTTTGTCAGCCGTAATTTTTATGATCACCACATCATCTGAAAAACTGGCAAAGTATGCTCTTTTATAAGTTGTCCCATTGATTGAATAGCTGCACTTCGCCAAGGCCGAGTCTATTGCGAGTTGCCAGATATAATGTTGAGGGCTTACATTATTACTATCTGTGCTATATTGATAGCTGATTTGCAGGTTTCCCAAAACCTGATAACTACCATAAGGAACATTTGCTCCATGGCCGTGGCCTGAGCCGGCTCCTCTACAGACAAAGTATTTGTTAACCAATGCTTCGGCTTCCGCATTTTTACCGGCAAAGATCAGTTGTCGAATTTCGTCTAGGTGATTTGCAGCACCTTTCCTGTTGGCATCTTGCGGACTTCCGGACCATAGGGTAATATCATTTAAAATAATATTTTCATGCAGCACACCACCATCCGGCATGGCGCCCAAGCGGCCATTGCCCAGTGGAAGGGATGCCAACCAGTTTTTAGCGGGATGATCGTACCATAAACGTAAATTTCTTTGAGCCGTACAGAGAAACAGATTCGTCAACAAGAAACATATAAACAAGGTATACTTTTTCATTTTACGCCAATTATTAGCTGCGGAATCAGAAGTTTAGCCAAGGTTCTTCTGTATAATCCGGCGTCTCCTTTGATTTTAAGTATATTATTCGTGAAAGAGCATGCCTGAAGGAATAGCTTTTTTACTTCCTTTACCCTGCTTAATCGCTACTGCCAACGAATTATTTCCTCCTCCATCAAAGTATCGCACTTTTATCTTATGAAATCCTTTTTTCAATGCTATTTCTCCTTCTTTTTCCAGTTCGCCGTGTGCACCGCCATTATCGACTACCTGTATGCCATCTATCCATAAGTCACTTCCATCATCAGATGTAGTGTAAAACGTATAAATATCACTTTTTTTAATTTTAATAAATCCGGAAAACGTAAATGCATACTTTTCCTTTTTTATCTTTTCACCTAAAGAAATAGTTGGAATGATGCCCTCTTTTATAACCTTAGCGTCTTTGATGACATCTAGCGAAGGGGGCTGAGGTTCATAATATTTAAATCGAATTCCTGGTTTGGCGTTATTAACCTGTATACTTTTGTACCAGATGCGCTTCTTCACTATGGCTGTATCCATATTGCTACTTACCCATCCTTCTTTAAAAGCAATGACTTTAATGGTCTTTGTGTTATTCAGAGTAAAAGGTCCCTTATAAAGCGGATCACTTTTATTGGGTTTGCTGCCATTTAGCGTGTAATGAATTTCTACGTTATTGGTTTTTGATGCAATTCGTACCACCGGCTTCGCTGTAAAACTTTTATAAGTGACTTGAATTTCCGGCTTGCTGATAAAGCCGGGAGCATTGGCAATCTTAACCACATAAGCATCGGAAGGCTTCATTTTGTTCATATCCAAAGGAGGAAGCGTTATCTGAACATCACTTCCCATATTTTTCCAAGACAATTTTTGTCCGGTCACTAACAGGGTAGCTACAGCATTATGCGGCAAAGTAAGGCCTTTTACCCACAGTCCGTCATGTTCGGGATATTGAGGAAGAATGCAGTATAGGTTATGCCCTTTATGGGTGAAAAATATTTCTTTAACAGCATAGCCTGGTTCAGGATCAACCGTTTGTTTGAGTAAAAGTGTCTCTCCTTTTTTAGGCTTATAATCTTTTTTTCCTTCGGACCATTGACAACCGGTCTTCCATGGACGGGTGCCATAAATTGCTTCGCCGTTTGTATGCAGCCATTCTCCAATGTGTAGTAAACGCTCCTGCATTACCGGTGGAATTTTTCCATCCGCCCGCGGACCAATATCCAGCAGAAAATTTCCGCCCCGGCTTACTATATCAATTAACTGTAATGTTAATAAACGACCGGAGCTGTAATCTGTTATATCCTCTGCACGATTGTACCCGTAAGAATATCCCATGCCCTGGCTTTCTTCAAAATAATGTCCATCAAAGGTAAGACCGGGTTGATATTCCGGGGTATAAACCATGCCGTGATGAAACCGGACTCCTCCACCCCAGCGATCATATGTGACGATGCTGTCTTTCATCGGGCTATCGTTGTATAGCCATGCAAGAAATTGTTTAGCATGCCAGGTTGCTGCACTATGATCCCAGCCGCCATCAGTAAATAAAACATAAGGCCGGTAATTGTTGATAAGGTCTTTTAGCTGTGGTATGGTATGAGTTGCAACAAATTTATTTACGTCTTTAAGATATAAGGGATTATACCATTCATACAAAGAATAATAGAGCCCCGGTTTTACGTCTGTTTTACGCAAAGCGGTAAATAATTCTTTGATTAGGTCCCGGTGTGGACCTACTTCTGTTGAATTCCACGGTAATCCCCAGTCCCTGTCAGCAACCTTACTGGGCCAAAGACAATAACCGTCATGATGTTTGGACGTAAGTGCTACGTATTTCGCACCCGACTTTTCAAATAATTTGGCCCATGCATCCGGATCGAACAACTCGGCCTTGAAGTATTTTGCGAGATCATAATAACTCTGGTCTCCATAGACTTTTCTGTGATAGCGCGCGGTAGGACTGGTAGAATCAGATCGTAATTTATGTTGATACCACTCCGAATAACCCCCTACTTTGGAGTACGCCGGAACAGAATATACCCCCCAATGAATAAATATTCCAAACTTGGCATCTTTATACCATTCAGGAACAGGCTTTGTGTCCAACGATTTCCACGTCGGTTGATATTGGGCATGGGCAACAGAGGTCAAAAGCAAAATATAAATTAACAGCCAGCATTTTCGAAACATGGTAAAACATTTTTTATCTTAAAAATACAATAACACAAAAGTAAACTATCCAAAGGTTCTTAATGATGTTATTTTCGCTGTCTGTTATAGTATATTACCTGTTCACAATGTCCTCTGGCCAAGGCACCATTTTTCCTGTTGCTTTGACAACTGGCATCTGGGCGTTGACCTGTTTAAGCCCTTTAGTAAGCAGGTGGGCCAATTGCTTTGTTTTTTTGGGATATTGACTGGCGAGATTATATTGCTCACGAATGTCTTCTTGAAGATCGTATAACCGAAGCTTGCCTTGCTTTTGTAAGTAGATGAGTTTCCAGTTGCCTTTCCGTATCGCACTTGCCCAGGAATAGCCCGGTACTCCCCGGTCTCCACCCCAGTTATTCGGGAAGTGCCAGATCAATATCCGGTTTGTGTCACGATAAGTCGGATTTTTCAAGACTGGAACAAAGCTCTTTCCGTCTACTTTTTGAAGGGTCTTGTAGTGTTCAATGCCAGCGATTTGTAATATAGTTGGAAAGAAATCCCATGCGGCCACGTATTGGTCGGTGATGCTTCCGGGGCGAGTTACGCCGGGCCAAGAAACCAGCATCGGTTCCCTGATTCCCCCTTCGTACAACGAGCCTTTTCCATAACGCAAAGGATAATTTTGCGTATCCATTTCGCCTGTTCGCGGAGGATGACTTAGGCCGCCATTGTCAGACATGAAAATAATAACGGTATGCTTAGTTAATCCTTTTTTATCCAGATAATTCATAAGCGTGCCCAGACTCGCGTCCATTCCTTCGATTAAGGCGGCATATGCTGCCTCCGATTTATTTAATCCCTGTTTTAAGTATTTATCAATATATCTCGGATCTGGATTGTATGGCAGGTGAACCGCATAATGCGCCATGTAAAGGAAAAAGGGCTGATGTCGCTTTTGCGCGGTATCCATGGCTTTCATGGCCTCAAGGGTCAGTGCTTTTGTTAGAAATGTTTCCGTACCCCAATATTTTTTCAGTCCATTAATGGCGCGCAATCTGAACTTACCTTTTACATGACCGTAGTTCTTTGTGCCCAGGTAGGAAGCTGGATTTCCTGCCGCGCTTCCAGCTATGTTTACCTCCGCACCCAAGTTTTCAGGGTTCGCCCCTGGGGTTTGATATGCACCGAAATGGGCTTTCCCGCAATGGATAGTGAAATAGCCGTGATCTTTCAGTATTTGAAATAATGAAGTCGCGTAAACCGTATGAGGAATACCTTTTACGGGACTTAATCCGTTTACATTCCAGTCGGGTTTTTTTAATACAGGATCTTTCGGATCTACAGCTTTATTCCTGTACATTGTCCAGTTGGTAACTTTATGGTGTGCCGCATTCATTCCAGTAATGAGACTAACGCGGGTTGGCGTACAGATGGAGTTTGCATAGGCCGCTGTAAATTTCATGGATCGTGTGGCAAGCCGTTCCATATTAGGCGTGTAAAATTTTTTATTAGCCGCTGTCATCGAATCCCAAAATGGGACTGACGTATCCTGCCAGCCCATGTCATCTACCAAGAAAACAATGATATTAGGACGCTGTGCTTTTTTTTCTTGGGCTTTAAGCGAAAAGGCACTAATCCACAACAATAAAAGAAGGAAACTGATTTTATATTTCATACATCCTTTTTAATTTTAACGCCGGCTATTCTGTCATGCTTTTAGCGTTATTAGTGTGCCGCTTATGGACATCGAATCTGATCAAAGGGGGAGGCTCTTCATGCATCCCGTTTAGTAACGACCGATTTAAAAAATAAGAATCATTTACAAGCCCTTGCAGTGCCTTAGCTGTCTCTTCCCATTGATTGACTGCTAATATTTTAATCTAAATGTATCCGCAGATCTTTTTGAATTCTTTAATATTAAGAAGAACAAAGTCGCTTTTGATGCAGTTATGTTTCCAATTATAGCTACCGCCAGGCTCCTGTATCTGATTGTTCAGCAGGCGTTTTTTCTTTTTTTGTCATATTCACCTCAATATTGTTCGTGTGCTTTAAAAATGCTTCAATTTTTCAGGATATGCTTTATGACTAAAACCATAGGTTAATCTGGACGACTTTACCGCAGTTATTTCTGCCAGGGTGGTTGGTGCGCTTATCGTAGTTTGGGCATACTTACATTTTATTCAACGTTAACTGTGGAATGCTGTCCTCATACTTCTTCATTTGCACTTTTAACTGATAAATCATTGAATCCTGTACCGCTTTATAGTCGGTGTTTCCAAAGATATTATTTAATTCATGCGGATCTTTCTTCATATCATACAACTCCCATTCATCGTTTTCATAAAAGTAAATCAACTTGTAGCGTTTGGAACGCACCCCAACCTGCTTAGCGACATTATGTTCCCCGCCATTTACATAATAATGATAGTAAACATACTTCCGCCAGTCTTTAGGTATAGTGCCTTCTAATATAGGTAAAAAACTTCTGCCTTGCATGTCCTCCGGGATCTTTGCTCCGGCAGCATCCAATAGCGTTTCACCAATGTCCAGATTCATTACGGGGGCGTTGCTTTTGGTGCCCGGTTTAATGACACCCGGCCAGCTAACAATAAGCGGAGTACGGAAAGACTCTTTATACATAAATCGTTTGTCAAACCAGCCATGTTCTCCGAGATAGAACCCTTGATCGGAAGTGTAGACAATGATGGTATTTTTATACAATCCATGCGTTTTAAGGTAATTGATTACGCGCCCGACATTGTCATCGATTGTTTGTACCGTACGCAGATAATCCTTAATAAAACGCTGATATTTCCATTTGGTCAACGCCTTTCCTTTTAGTTTGGCTTTGCGAAAAGCGTCGTTTTAAGGTTTATAGGCTTTCAAATAAGATTGTTTTTCTTAGGGATTGAGCCTCCCGAAATTAGCTATACATAGCTTGTCGTAGCGTTTGTATGGCGGCTTGGGAAACATTTCTTCTTTCAGGTCATATTCAGGAGAAAGCCACTTGCTGATTTCCATTTTCTGTTCATGAGCTGCACTTGTTCGGGTCCGGTAATCATCAAACAATGTTGGAGGTTCGGGAATGGTTACAGAATCGAATTTATTCAGGTACTTTATCTCAGGCATGAAATTTCTGTGTGGCGCTTTATTCCATACCAAGAGGCAGAAAGGCTTAGTAGTATCCCTGTCGTTCAGCCAGTCAATAGCATAATCAGTAACCAGATTGGTGGCGTATCCTTTTACTTTAACCGTATCGCCGTTTTGATGGATAAATAATGGGTTGTAATACTCTCCCTGGCCGGGGAAAATGGTCCAGTAATCAAAGCCGGTAGGATAGGAAAACAGGTGCCACTTTCCTATCAGGGCCGTTGTATATCCAGCTTGTTGAAGCTGTTTCGGAAAAGTAGTTTGAGTTCCGTCAAACACATCGCCAATAGCTTTTACGCTGCTCTTATTACTGTATTTGCAGCTGATAATAGACGCACGGCTGGGAGCGCAAAGCGAGTTATTTACAAACGCATGATTAAACAGCATCCCATGTGCGGCCAAACTATCAATATGAGGCGTATGATTAAGGCCATAACCATATGCACTAATGGCCTGATAACCGTGATCATCACTCATGATAAATACGATATTCGGCCGTTTTTTTTCCGACTGCTGTTCTTTTGTCTGTGTGCAGGAGAATAGGAATAAGGTGCTCAAAAAAAGTCCTAAGGCAAGTTGTTCTATTTTATTCATAACGATGGATGTTTCCAGATGTTTTATGTTGATGTGTTAATTTATTCTGGTTTTACGCGGCCTCGCAGCCTATGTGACTTTCCGACTATGAATAGTTCCTCTTTCACCTTCCTCTTCTTAGTCTCCAAACGTTAGTCTCATGCGAGGCTATATCAACCTTGATCTTCTTTATGTTTTTAAATATTTCTTTACTCCATACATCAAAGCCGTCAAACGCGCCTTCTAAATCAAGTTCACTAAGTCTCATGTTAAACCTTTGCTTTTTATCGGATTTATTTAAAATGCCGATGGCATAACCAGACGACAAGCGTTTTACTAATACAGTCTAGGTTTCGTTGCTGATTTTTCTTACCGCTTGTTTTTCCAACGGATCCTGGTCAATGGCTATAATATCCTTATTTAACAAGATGCGACGGGTGGTTTCATTCATGCTTCTCACGTCACAGGAAACCATTAACGGGGCCGCCATCAGACACCACAGGCTCATTTGAGACTGATATTCCACATCACTACAACCATTGCCTCCGCGATCACCAGATGGACCGTCTTTGCCATACAAACCAACAACCAACATATCAGGATTGTTCCAGTGACCAGATCCGGCATGGTCCGATAGTCCGGCGTTTATTGCAACGATATCCATAATACCTTCTGCGTTTTTTAAATAGCTTTTGTTGATCCATTTGTCCCGGATATCATAAGTTGTACGCCATAGCTGCCCTCCTGCGGCAGCCGCCCACAACCAGGGTTGACGCTGGCCCCATTCGCAAACCGCGAACACCATACGTCTACCACTGCCATGTAGTGCTTTAGCCATCTTTTCATCTCTTATCTTCGCTGTTTTTATGTCTGCAGGCGCACCGCAATAATCATATTTTAGGTAATCAATTCCCCAGGAAGCAAAAGTTTTGGCATCCTGTCTTTCAAAATGCAGACTGCCTGTATATCCCCCACAGGTCAATTTGGCCGCATCCGAATAGATCCCCACTTTCATTCCTTTGCCGTGCGCGTAATCCGCAAGTGCCTTCACCCCATTTGGAATCTTATCAGGATCGGCTATAATATTGTTTCTGTTATCGCGACCGCCTTGCCATCCATCGTCAATACAAATGTATTTATAACCTGCTTTCACCATTCCAGCAGCAACCATCGCAACTACAACGCCTTTCAACTTTTTGGCGGTAATGTCCGTACCAAAATAATTCCAGCTCATGAAACCCATAGGCGGTGTAGGAGCCAGTTGTTGAGCATCTACGACGGCTAAGTTAAAAAAAAGCAAAAAGAAAAGCAATAATCTGCGCATTTTCTAATTAATTTGTTAAGTACCTGATCGTGCACTAGGTAAATGGGAAAACGCCCGGGCTATAGCAAAGCTTGAGTGTAATCTTGTGAGATTAGCAAATTAGTTATCTGCAAGATTTGGTGTAGCATAGAGTCCAAATTTACTTAAGGCGACGCAAACAGGAGATTCTGTTACCCTTACCCTGACTTTGTTTGTAGTAATACCTTCATGTAGTTTGATCAATCGGTTTGCTCCAATGCCGGTAGCAGTTGCTATTTGTTTCCATTTACCATCTTTCCACTGGTCTATGGCAACTGAAGTTATGCGCTGGCCCAGTTTAATGTTTTCTCTCAGTTGAATAATATTAAAGGTTTTTGCCTTCTTCAAATCTACTTCCACAGAAGGCGTAAGTATGCTATCGTCCGTGGCCCAATAGCTATAGCGATTGGAGTCTACTAAAAATTTAGTACCGAATTTAGCATCTGCTCCTCCTCTAATGTTGGAAGCGGTAAACACAGCGTCTTTTGCCAGGTTCTTCGAAAAGGTTTGGCGAAGTATTTCTCCAAATGTTTTTAAGACCCGAACATCTCCTTCACTTAACTGGCCCGTAGTGTCGGGAGCCAGACCCAGATTCATATTTCCTGCACGGCCCACGCTGTGGATGTATATATTAAACAGCTCCTCAGGCGTTTTTTGTTCTCCTTCTTCCGCTGCGTGCCAGAACCAGCCTGGACGCAGTGGTACATCACATTCGGCGGGAATCCAGTATTTGCCGTTTCTGGTTCCGGTGGGAGAATACTGGTATTGGACATTTCCCGGGCTGGGGTTAGCACCATCTATTCCTTGAGGGGTAAAAGTTTCCCAGGTTGTATCAGCGGCGAAGCCATCTTCGTTACCTACCCATCGTACATCCCAACCAGCATCCGAAAATATCACGGCGGCTGGTTGCATATTTCTTACGATCTGCCAGGTGGAATCCCATTGGTAATAAGTAGCCCGGTCAATCTCCCTGGTTTCATTTGCACCACCATAATAACCATCTCCTCCGTTTGCCCCATCAAACCAGGCCTCGAATAAGGAGCCATAATTGGTATAAAGCTCTTTCAACTGAGTTCTATAAAGCGAGAGGTACTTTGGTGCACCATAAAATTTGCTGTTTCTGTCCCAAGGGGAACAATAAATGCCAAATTGCAATCCCTGTCTTCTGCAAGCTTCTTCAAAGGCCTTTACCATATCACCCTTGCCGTTTTTCCACTGGCTTTTTGTGATATTATATTCCGTGGTACTCGTAGGCCATAAACAGAAACCGTCGTGATGTTTAGCTACTAAAATAAGCCCTTTTATTCCCGCTGCTTTGGCAGCGGATACAACCTGATTCGGATCAAAATCAGAAGGGTTAAATTTTTGAGGGTTCACGTTGCCATAGCCCCATTCTTTATTTGTGAAAGTATTGAGTCCGAAATGAACAATAGAAATCATTTCAAGTTGCTGCCAGTTGAGTTGTCGTTCGGTAGGGAGTACTCCATATGGTGCTGGAGGAGTAATGTCTGTTTTTTGCGTGCAGCCAAATGCAAAAACACCAAGTGCTAAAAGGAATAATGATAATCTTTTTTTCATGCGCATGGGTTATGATTTTGTAATTTTCCTTTAGTGTTTACCGACCCTTTAGTTTCTTTAATGCCACTGAGACGAAATTCGGTTTCCTCCCCTTTCTTGCAAATATCGAAAATTATTCTGATTCCAACGATCTATCGTGTAATTAGCAAGAGCTCATTTTTACTGTAAAATGTGCCGTAAAGCCGATTCATTACAGTATGTGATTAGAGGTAAGGTACAAAGATAAGGAATTAATCGAAAGCTTTTTCTCTTTGGTAGGAATACCACTGGTCATCCAGCATGCAGTGTCTCTGGAGAATTTTACGATATGAATCCAAACACCAGTTTACCATCACAAATGTCTTTTAAGTGATCAAGGTCTCTCATAGGCTTTTCTGGTCGCTACTGCATCGCTGGTTGATTGTATTAGACACGGCTATTTTTTTGCAAAATAAGAAAGAGAATAGTTTTATCGTAATAGGAGTAATCGAAACTTAAGTTAAATGAGCTACTTGTCCTCCCAAGCCATAGGTGGAGGAGCATCCCCAGATACCATTCGCCAATACATCCTTAATCGCTTACATCCTACATCCTAAAGATCTGCGGGTTTTACGCCCGTTTTATTAACCTAACAAATAAATCCAACTTAGGTCGGCGGCGTGATTGATCCTTCGTCGTCGTAGCAACTAGCTGGATTCCTTCTCTTAGCCATTATGCCCAACCGGTATGTTTTTTCTCTTTAATGGCTGTTAAAAATAGACCAATGCTTCCCTTGTTTGTCATGTCCTTGCAGGTTCGTAATGTTTGCCTTTAGAGCTCTCACGTTTCTGTTGAACCTCAAGCACAATGACATAAGGCTGATTATGCACCGTTTTTCTTAAATGAATAAAATATTCATTTCGTCCTATGGCTTCCATCATTAAATTTTGATCAGGTACCGTAATGGAATAGTCTCTAGTAATCTTTACATTTTTAGGCGTTTCTAATCTCAGTAGCCCAGATACAGGTGTATTAAAAACAATCATATATATGTTGTTTTGTGCAGTATCGCTGGTATAATATCCCCAATTCTGTTTTTTCCACCCCCTGGCATGGTCACAACCATATATGGACATTCCGTTTATATCCATCCAATCTCCAATAACTTGAGCTGTGTGCTTTTCCTCGTCCCGGAAAGTGCCGTCTGGCTTAGGACCGAAATTAATCATGAAATTTCCACCCATAGAAACAGCATGGACCATCATTTCCAATAATTCTACAGGCTTTTTAACATGTCCATTCCATATAGCATTATAGCCCCATTGGTTTTCAGGAATAGTCATGATACATTCCCAATCGTAATTCAATACTTCGGTATCTGTAACAGGTGGTAACTTTCTTTCCCAACCTGAGGCATAGTCTCCCATAAGGTTCCCATTGGAGTCAAAATGTCTTTTTCCGTAATCATCAGCACGCATACGGCTGTTTATAATCAGGGCTGGATGAATTTTTTTTAAATACTGAGCTAATTCATAACTAAATTTGCCGTTTGACTCCCAGGATTTATCCCATGTTCCATCAAACCATAAGCCAATAACAGATGGATATCTTTCCAATAGTTCAGTCAATTGATTTTTTACGTACAGCTTATACCGTTCAAATGCCAGGCTGTCCTCTTTTGTTTTGATGGTATAACGCCAGTCGGGATGGTGCCAATCTAAAATGGAATAGTAGAAAGAAACGTCAATTCCAACCTTGTTGCAGGCCTGGACAAGCGCTCCCAACAAGTCTTTTTTATAAGGAGATGAGGCAACATCAAAATCTGTATATTTACTGGGCCAAAGGCAAAAGCCTTCGTGATGCTTGGTGGTGATCCTCAGGTATTTCACGCCCATTTTTTTAGCCATGGCAGCCCATTTGTCCGCATCAAAATTCACTGGGTTGAACTGATGGATAAGTGCGAAATAAGCACTATCGGGGATTTGTGCCCAGGATTTGATCCATTCGGCTGCTCCATCGTAATGTTTTCCCTGCCAAGAACCTCCCAAAATGGAATATAGCCCAAAATGTATAAACTCGCCAAAGCGCATCTGCCGCCAGTGGTTCATAGCGGGATCTCTACGTATTCCAAAGTGATGATCTCCGTATTTTAAGGGAATCGAATCATTGGAGAATGCTCTTATTTGATTGAATATGGGCAGGAAAACCACAACTAGAATTAACCGCCTTAAAAGTCTCATAAGTGTTAGGTGTCTGAAGTTACAAAATGGATAATACACATTCATCAGGGCGTTTCCCAACCCGGATTTTGTTCAAGCTTTTTATTAAGAACCAGGTCTTCTATGGGTATGGGGAACAAATATTCTTTATCTTCCCATTGTCTTCCGCTAGGCAGAACTTCAGCGTAGGGTAAAATGTGCCGGTCATCGCTCAAAAATACGTCTTTATTCACAACCACCGAAGGAAACTGATCCTGCACGAAAGGTATCCCCTTAACAGGTACTTCCAAAAATCCCCCTGCTTTCCAACGCATTAAATCATCCCAACGGCGACTCTCAAATGCAAATTCAATACGTCGTTCTCTTCGTATTTCTCTTAATAGCGGAGCAGGCACATAACCTACGTATTTGGAATATAATTTATCCAGATATGGGTCGGCAGGGATGTTACTGATTTCTAGCGGTGGCATTTCCACCCTGGATCTTACCACATTTACGGTTTGATTTATCACATTTTGATCACACTGCCCTAATTCATATTTAGCCTCTGCATAATCTAATAAGATTTCTGCATACCTGAAAATAGGTGCAGCTTGTTCTCCGTTCGTCACCCTGTCCCAATCTGCGGGGTCATTCAGGAACCATTTACATACCCGGTAGCCAGTAAGACATTTATTTCCGGTTAATCCTTGGATGTTAGGCACCGGAGCGTTATTTGCACCCATAACACCCGCCGCTAAGTTATGGGTTCCGAACATGGCTATGGTTTGGGATAAACGGGGGTCACGATTCTTAAATTCCTGCTGGATGGAATCATCTCCCATATACCGGGGGCTCGTAGAAATAGGTTTCCCGTCTGTACATAAATAGGCATTTACCAAAGACTGCGTGGCACCCATTCTTTCCCTCAGGTTTTGGGCAAAATATCTACTGAATGCCACTCCATAGTTCAGATCAGCCGAATAATCTCTCCACAATATAATCCCCGGATTACCCGCGTAGCTATATTGTGCAAAAAGACCAAAATAATCTGAATCCGGATTGCCGGTTGAATATAGATGATATCCACTACTCATCAGTGTTTCACAAGCCTTTACGCATTCCTTTAGATAGGCTGTGCCATCAAGACCCAGTTCGCTGTGGTATTTTCTGTAGGTCCCTTCATACAAGCATATTCTTGCTTTAAGGAAGCGAGCTATGTCTTTGTTTAGCCTATCGGGCTCCTCACTTCCTTTTTCGGGCAGCCATTCAATAGCCTGATTTAGGATTTTCATTATTGAGTCCATCACCTGTGCCCTCGGTAGACGAGGTCCGAATAGTTCCGGAGAATTGGTTTGTAAAGGCTTGTTCAACCAAGGAACGGCCCCAAATAATTTTACCTTTTCAAAATAATCCCACGACTTAAAGAATAAGATCTCTCCGGCATAAACATTGCGTTCCGCAGGATCAGCTTCTACCCGTTTATAATTAACCAGAAAATAATTTAGATCACGTATATTTTCGAAATTCCAACCACCTGATCCGCTTCCGCCGGTAATGTAATCGTTATATTGATTGGCTGCAACTTCAGAATAAGGGTCGGGCGCAGCGTTATCTGTTATTACATCGCCATATGCAATATTATTGGTGTATCCATACGGTTCTTTTTTATCTGTGCCCCATCCGGAACCGAAACCAATAATATACTTGGGGTATAAGCTGTTGGAATACAGTTTGAGATCATTTAACGAGTGCCAGTAGCTTTGTTCTGTTATCTGATCCAATGGATACTTGTCCATAAACTCATCGTTGCAACTATATAAGGATGCCATGGCTATGCAACCAAGTACTAATAATATCTTTTTCATGTGAAATAGTTTTAAGATTAAAAAGTCACTTGCAACCCAACGGCAAGTGAACGGAACATGGGATAATCGGCAGACATCATTTCGGGGTCAAATATATCAGGTATATCGGTTATCCTAAAGAGGTTATAACCGGCAAAAAATACCTTTGCACCGTTAATGTGCAGTTTGTCCTGTATTATGTGTTTTGGAATATTGTACCCTAGTGTTAAATTATTTAACCGGATGTAAGCCGCATTTATTAGATATTTCGTTTGCTGAAGTATATTAGCCCCTCTGGGTTTATATGCAGGGAAAAAAGCATCAGTTCTTTCAGGAGTCCATGAGTGGTTGTATACGTACCAAGTTCCGGTCCCTCCGTTAATAGCTCCCCAGTATAAATTACTTCCGATCCAGTAATCTCTTTTTCCTACGCCTTCCAAGAACACATTAAGTTCAAAATTTTTCCAGGATGCGTTTACGTTGAAGCCGAATTTTAGATGAGGGATACTGTTTCCTATGATTTTTCTATCTCCCGGGTCCGTCGCTGTATTTGCTCCGTAGCCTATCACTCCATCACCATCCAAATCTTTATATTGTATATCCCCCGGATGCCAGTTTCCTTCATAAAGCGTTTTCTGGTTTGGGGCCTTTTGTATTTGTTCGTAGGTCTGAAAAGTGCCTGCGGTTGCAAAACCCCAAATTTCCCCCATTTTTTTTCCGGTATATAAAGAAGTCAGCAGCTTATTTGGATTCCCGTTAAATTGCGTGATTGTACTGTTATAATTGGAAAGCACAAACCGTACATTTAAATTAAGTCCATTTTGAAAATTATCCCTCCAGCTAGCGGTTAGATCCCAGCCTAAGGTCTTTAATGTACCTGAGTTCTTTGTTGGTGGGCTTGTTCCCAATACTGCGGGTAGCTTATCTCCCTGAACTAAAATATCCGTTGTTGTTCTATTATACCAGTCAAACGACAAATCAAATTTTTTTAAAAGTCCTAAGTTTATTCCGAAATCAAGAGTTGTTGCTGTTTCCCAGGTTATACTGGGACTGACTAGTCCTGGGGGAGTAACTCCTACCGGACGGTTTCCGCCAAATAAATATTCGACCTGCGCAATAGTTCCATAAGAAGGGATGTAAATGTAATTGGGGACATCCTGGTTGCCAAGACTGCCATAAGAAACCCTTAACTTCAAATTATTGGCTACGGGCTTAAGCGTTTGCCAAAAAGGCTCTTCTGATATCCTCCAGGCGCCGGAGAAGGACTGGAAGAACTTAAATCTGGTATCATGAGGAAACCTGGATGATCCTTGGTATCTCCCATCGGATTCGAGTAGGTATTTATGATTATAGTTGTAGGTAACCCTGTAAAATGCGCCCCGTAGTGCCCAATGAGATTCTGCATCATAGGCATACTGATTGCCTAGTGTTTGAGAAATAACAGGAATATTTGGCGACAGCATGTCTTCTCCCCTACCACCGAGATAAACTTCTTTATACCATTGCTGATGAAAACCTATTAATGCGTAAAAGTTGTTTTTATCGAGCGAAAGGCTATAATCGGTATATGCATCAATTGTAAATTGTTTAGAACTGGTGCTCCATTTTTGAACAGAGGTTGGGTCAGTATAAACGGTTGTTGGATGATCCCAATCTCTTACAATCCTCTTAAGTAAAGGGATTACTTGTTTTCTTCTGTAATTATAAGACTTATAAGAAAAATTCCCTTTTATCTGCCATCCTTTTAACGGAGTTATGACAGGAGCTATGTATAACATGTTGTTCTCTTTGGACTCTTTATTTTGCGATCCATAATCCATGAACGATAATATATTATCCGTGTACATCACCCCAACCGGAGAAGAAGCAGGCGTTTTGATAGGCATGTTAATATTACGATCTGGTTCATGAGCCATGGAAATCCACCATCCGCCTTTTCCCGCCGGACTAACCGGCTCAGTATATTGAGAATAACTGTATATGGATTTAAAATTAACAGAGAGCCATTTAGTCACATCCGTAGTTAGATTTAACATGGCGTTATAACGTTCGTACTTATCCGTGTTAAGTTTATAAAACCCATCCTGGTTCAAATAACCTAAAGAAGCATAATAAGTAGTCCTTTCTCCTCCTCCCGATAAACTTAGATTATGTTTTTGCATAGGGGTGGCATTTCTCAATGCCAAAGCATATTCATCATTATTCCCAACCCACTCAATTGAACCTCCTGTGGTCATGTAATAGATGGGGGCTTCATCGGGGTTATCCATATAAGCCCGGATATGCTTTAACTTTTCAGTCATGTTGCTGGGGGGAGTCCTGTTTTCCAGCTTGTACGCATTAATTGCCGCCTCTTGAATGGTGTAGGCATCCAGAAGGTCTGGAACGGCAGTAGGCTTGTTCCATTGAATACTGCCGACATATTTAAATTGAGGTTTTTGAGATTTTATTCCGCTTTTGGTAGTGATTAGTACGACGCCGTAAGCTGCCCTTGCCCCATAGATGGCAGCGGACGCGGCATCTTTTAATACCGAAATGTTGGCAATATCATTAGGATTAAGCTGGCTGATGTCCATTTCCACACCATCTACCAGAATTAATGGACTCCCTGTTTTAAACGAGCCACCCGAAAAAGATGTTCCTCCTCGAATATTTAACGAAGGTGTAGTATTAGGACCACCGTCGGAAATGTTAATATTCAAATTGGCCATTTGCCCTTCAAGGCCCTGGGCAATATTGGTAATTGGCCGATTCTCAAATACATCTCCACTAATCGATTCAACAGCTCCTGTTAGGTTGACCTTCTTCTGGGTGCCATATCCCACTACAATCACTTCATTCAATCCCGTAGCGGAAGTCGATAACGTAACATTGATTGTTTCGTGGCCATTTACAGGAATCTCCCTGTCTTGGTACCCCACATAAGAAAACACCAGCGTTGCATTTTTGGAAGCATCAATCTGGTAATGTCCTTGCGCATCTGTCGTAGTCCCCCGGGTCGTCCCTTTAATTTGTACCGTTACCCCGATCAGTGGATTGCCCAACGTGTCCTGTACCGTTCCCGATATCTGAAACTGGACTGGTTTTCTTAAAGAGGCGATATAGCCAATGGTGAAAGGCGCCGTTTCCCATGCCGGAAGGTAGGGTAAGTTATAGGTTTTTGAAGAAGTGTTTTTTTTCCTCTTTATTGTTATGGTACTGCCGATTTTTATGTAGTCCAGGTCAAAGCGTAAAGCTAACTCTTTTAATATATCACCTGCGCTTAAATGATTGCCGGAAATACTGATTCTTTGTTTATCATTTACTGTTCGCTCATCATAGATAAAGGTGATATTCGCCGATTTTTTAAGAATGTTAAAAACTTGTTCTATAGATACGTTATTTAAATTGGCGTGAACCGGGTTTGTTAACTGTGCCTCTACGTTTTTTCCCGGTAAAGTGTTAAAGGCAACCAATTGCACTAAAAAGCCGATAACAAAGTACTTTGAAAGCATAAAAATTGCTCTCCCTAAATTTTTTTTCATAATTTTACATTGTCTGATTTAAGAATGTCACCTTTTGCAACCAAGGCGCCAACCTGTATGCAACTGGCATTTTTTCGGACTCCTGCCGGTAATAAGTCATTATTACCGGCTTTTTAACTT
>CAYXRN010000002.1:0-66367 GCA_964467635.1 uncultured Chitinophagaceae bacterium
GTTTCCAAGCCTTTGCCATGGAAAGGCATTTTTTCCAGTTTGTGCCATATTGAAACCGACCTGCTGCGCGATTAAAGGTCCTTGGTTGTTGCTCTTCAGCATATTAAAAAGCGATGGAATACGCGACTGCCCTATATAGTTTCAAAACTTTTTCCGATCTTGCAGCCGAATATTTTCGAACAGATAAATTGAATAATGAACCATTTCCTTTCTGTAACCAATGTGGATAATATTTCAAAGTTAATAGATAGCGCCAAAGCGTATAAACAGAACCCCACAGCAGACAAGCTGCTTGGACGACATCGTACGCTGGGGATGCTGTTTTTCAATCCAAGCATGCGCACCCGTATCAGCACACAGGTTGCTGCCAGGAATCTGGGAATGGAAGTGGTTGTTTTCAACATTGATAAGGAAGGCTGGCAACTCGAGTTTGACGATGGGGTGGTGATGAACGGAAACAAATCGGAGCATGTGAAAGAAGCAGCCGCAGTAATGGGGCAATATTTTGATATTCTGGCTATCCGCACTTTCCCGGGTTTAAAAAACAGGGAAGAAGATTATCAGGAAAAATACATTTCTCAGTTCGTAAAATACACAGGAATCCCTATAATCAGTCTGGAAAGTGCCACGTTGCATCCCTTGCAAAGCCTGGCAGACCTACTGACTATTACCGAATATTATGACTTTGCAAAGGCTGGGAAAAAGCCAAAGGTCGTACTGTCCTGGGCGCCCCATACCCGTGCCTTGCCCCAATCGGTAGCCAATTCCTTCGCCGAATGGGTCAATGCCTGGGATAAGACCAATTTTGTAATCACGCATCCTTCTTCCGGCGGGTATGAGCTGGATGAAAAATTTACCAGGGGAGCCAAAATAGAATACAATCAAGAGAAAGCATTGGAAGGGGCCGACTTTGTTTATGTAAAAAACTGGTCCTCCTACCACGATTATGGACGGGTAAGTGACACAGAAAACACCCGAATGTTAACCATAGATAAACTGCGCAATACCAACCAGGCTAAAGTGATGCACTGTTTGCCGGTGAGGCGTAACCTGGTCATCTCAGATGAGGTACTGGACAGTTCTCAATCCATTGTGGTGGAGGAGGCGGGTAATCGGGTTTGGGCCGCACAAGCGGTGTTGGCGGCCATTTTGAAAAACAAATTATAAAAATTCAGGACCCCGTTGTATTTTGTGCCCCGAAAATGGCCGAGAAGATAGATAACGAAATGGAGCATTTGGTAAATTCGCAGCCGAAAACCCGACTACTGGTTGTCAAAGTCGGGGGAAACGTGATCAACGATGAGGTCGCCTTGGATGCTTTTCTAAAAAATTTCTCCAGGATTGAAGGAAAAAAAATCCTGGTGCATGGAGGAGGAAAGAAGGCCTCCGAAATAGGGGAGAAACTGGGTATCGTTTCTCACTATGTAGATGGGAGGAGGATAACTGATCAAGCAACTATTGATTTAGTTACCATGGTGTATGGGGGGTTAGTCAATAAAAAAATCGTAGCCCGGTTACAGGCGTTTGGATGCAATGCATTAGGACTGACTGGAGCGGACGCCAACAGCATACCCGCTGACAGAAGACCGGTAAAGGAGATAGATTATGGGTTTGTAGGCGATATTGAAAATGAAAAGCTGAATGTAACAGGACTGAAGCTCTTTTTAGGAAAAAACCTGGTCCCCGTTTTCGCGCCGTTGACCCATGACAACAAGGGACAGATACTCAATACCAATGCTGATACAATTGCTGCGGCGTTGGCAGTAGCCTTGGCCAGACATTTCGACGTAAGACTGATGTACTGTTTTGAGAAAAAAGGGGTTTTAAAAGATGTCAATAATGAAGAGGACGTCGTCCCGCTTATCAATAAAGAAATATATAAAAAGATGCTGGCTGAAAATAAATTGACCGAAGGAATCTTACCGAAACTGCACAATGCTTTCCAGGCGATTGACAAAGGCGTAAGCAGTGTGCTGATAGGTCATGCCACCGAAGTGATAAAAAATTCCGGAGCTAAAGTTTCCGGTACACTGATAAAGTCATAAAATGAGTTGGATAAAAGTAAATATATTCCGTCTTCTTCCACCACCCCTTTGGGGGTAATAGTGATATGTTGCGGCCTGATAGCCGACTAAAGAAAGACTAAAAATTATTTACTTTAAACCTGTATGAAACAGGTACAAAACACAACTCAAAAATGAATACAGACCTTTTATACCGGGATGCGGTCGTCTTATTAAAACAGCTTATTTCCACACCTTCATTCAGCCGGGAGGAGGATCAAACCGCCTCGCTCTTATGCAATTTTTTAGGGGAATCCCACATTATACACAACCGTGCGGGAAACAATGTCTGGGCAGTCAATAAGCATTTTGATCCTTCCAAACCCACGATTTTGCTCAATTCACATCATGACACGGTTAAACCCAATAGCGCTTATACCAGAGATCCTTTTACCCCATCTGAGGAAGAGGGCCGACTTTACGGATTGGGCAGTAACGATGCGGGAGGATGTGTTGTTTCCTTACTGGCTGCTTTCCGGCATTTTTATGAAAAAGAAAATCTAGCGTACAATTTGGCCATTGCCATTACCGCAGAAGAAGAAAATTCCGGTAGTGGCGGAATAGAAAGTATTTTGCACGAACTGCCGCAAGATATCGCGTTTGCAATTGTAGGAGAGCCCACTTTAACCGATATAGCTATTGCCGAAAAGGGATTGATGGTACTGGATTGTACGGCGCATGGAGTTGCCGGGCATGCTGCACGGGAAGAAGGGGACAATGCCATTCACCATGCTATAGAAGACATCCGATGGTTTGGGAACTATCAATTTCCTAAGGTTTCTGAAACGCTCGGACCTGTAAAAATGACCGTTTCTGTTATCAGGGCGGGAGAGCTTCATAATATGGTACCTTCTGTATGCAGTTTTACCGTGGATGTCCGTGTGACCGATGTTTACACCCACGAAGACATTTTGGCTATTATTAAGCAACATGTAAAAAGTGATGTCAAACCCCGCTCCATGCGAATGCGCTCTTCCGCTATAGATAAGGATCATCCCATCGTAAAAGCGGCCTTAAAGATCGGTAAGAAAACCTACGGATCGCCTACCACTTCCGACCAGGCCCTGATACCGTTTCCCTCTGCCAAAATCGGCCCGGGGGATTCCGCCCGCTCTCACAGTGCCGATGAATTTATCTGGCTCCGGGAAATCAAAGAAGGTATTGTCGCCTATATTAGCATACTGGAAGAGGTAATTTAATTACTTTTGAAAATTCTAAAAATAACGCCCATGAAACTTTGGCAAAAAGATAAAAAAGCCCTGGATGAAGTAGATCGGTTTACGGTAGGAAACGACCGCGAAATGGACCTGTATTTAGCGCCTTTTGACATATTGGGATCTTTAGCCCACATTACCATGCTGGAGTCGGTCGGACTGCTTTCGGCCGAGGAACTAGAAAAACTGTCCGGCGTGCTTAAAGATATTTATCGTGAAGTGCAGACCGGTAACTTTCAGCTTGAAGATGATGTGGAAGATATTCATTCGCAGATTGAGCTACTGCTTACCCGCAGATTGGGAGATGCCGGAAAAAAAGTCCATAGCGGACGTTCGCGAAATGATCAGGTAATGGTTGACCTAAAGCTTTACCTGCGGGATGAACTTGAACGGTTGGTAAAGGAGGTTGAATCTTATTTTGGCCAGCTCCTGGCGTTAAGCGAACAATACAAATATCTCTATCTCCCCGGATATACGCATTTACAAATAGCCATGCCATCCTCTTTTGGACTATGGTTTGGCGCTTACGCGGAAAGCTTGGTAGATGATATGATCACCCTGCACGCTGCTTACAGGATAGTAAATAAAAACCCCTTGGGTTCGGCGGCAGGGTATGGATCCTCTTTCCCACTGAATCGAAAAATGACAACTAATCTTTTAGGATTTGAAGACCTTAATTACAATGTGGTCTATGCACAGATGGGTAGAGGAAAAACCGAGCGGATTGTAGGGCAAGCGTTATCCAACATCGCGGCTACGCTTTCAAAAATGGCAATGGATGTTTGCTTGTTTATGAATCAAAACTTTGGCTTTGTTCGTTTTCCCGACGAACTAACTACCGGTTCTTCCATTATGCCACATAAGAAGAACCCCGATGTGTTTGAACTTATCCGCTCGCACTGCAACAAAATAAAAGCACTACCCAATGAACTGACCATGATGACTACCAATCTGCCTTCAGGTTACCATCGTGATCTGCAATTGTTAAAAGAAAATTTATTTCCCGCATTTAAGAATTTAAAAGACTGTCTCTCTATGGCTTCATTAATGTTTGCTCATATGGAAATCAGTAAAGACATACTTAAGGATGAAAAATATAAATATCTTTTCAGTGTAGAAGAAGTAAATAAACTGGTCCTGCAAGGCATTCCTTTCCGGGACGCTTATAAGAAGATTGGTCGGGCTATAGAGAGTGGAGATTTCAATTATTCAACCAAAATACACCATACGCACGAAGGCAGTATGGGCAATTTATGCAACGCGGAAATTAAAAAAATGATGGATAACGTACTAAAGCAATTTGATTTTGAAAAGGTGCACAAAGCCTTGGATGCTTTGATCAAGGATTGAATAATCAAAAACGATTGAAAATGAAAAATTATTTTCTTTCCATACTATCAATCTACCTGTTTGTCTTCTCAGGCTGTCGAAACATGGAGAACCGTCATATTTTACAAGCGGGTACATGGCGAGGGGTGCTGCATCGTTCCGATGGTATGGGTATCCCTTTTAACTTTGTGGTACAAGATAGTGGAGAAATATTGTATATAAAAAATGGAGCGGGAAGATTGAAAGTGGATAGCATTCGTTATGAAAAAGATTCTGTTTTCATTCATATGCCATTTTTTAATTCTGATTTTTTAGCTTCTTTCCGGAAAGACGGAAGTTTAAAAGGACAATGGATAAAACATTATCCGGATACCAACCGCGTCTTGGGTTTTACAGCGGAGCCCCATACCTCCTATCGCATTACGCCAACGCCCCGACCGGCAGCATATAACGTGACCGGGCGCTGGCGCGCTACTTTTTTTAGTCCGGGAACAGGCGATTCTTCAAGAGCCGTTGGGGAGTTCCAACAGAAAGACAATGCTCTTACCGGTACCTTTTTAACCAAATACGGAGATTATAGATACCTGGAAGGTGTGGTCAGTGGCGATTCCCTTTTTCTTTCGACTTTTGACGGATCACACATCTATCTTTTTGAAGCAGCGATCAAAGACGACACTACCATTGCCAACGGCGTATACTACGCAGGCTTTCAGGGAAAAGAAAACTGGACGGCTATCAAAGACAGTGTGGCCAGTTTGCCTGATCCGTTTTCCATAACCACCTATAAACCAGGTATGGATCAGCTGGATTTCACCTTCCCTGATTTAAACGGAGACCCGGTTTCAATTTCCGATAAGCAATTTGAAAACAAAGTAGTCATTGTTCAAATTTTGGGATCCTGGTGCCCCAATTGTATGGACGAAACCCGATTCTTAAGCAATTGGCACAAGCAAAATAAGAGCAAGGATATTGCCGTGGTCGGTCTCTGCTATGAACGTTCTTCAGTCTTTCAGGAAGCCGTGAATAGTGTAATGACTTTCAAAAAACGCTTTGACGTGCGCTATCCGTTACTGATTACAGGAGTGGCATTAAATGATCCCCAGCTAATGGAGAAGACCCTGCCCCAATTGGAACATTTTATTAGTTTTCCGACAACGATTTTTCTCAATAAAAAAGGTGAAATAGCAACAATACATGCCGGGTTCGCCGGGCCAGGGACCGGTTCTCATTTCCAAGCGTATAAAAAAGAATTTAATCATATTGTGGACTCCCTGCTCAACATACCGCAGTAAATGACGATTTTCTCTTCAGTACTTATCAGATCCTACCTTTCTTTTTCTTAATTTTGTAAATTCATTTTAATTTGCCGAGAATCGATCCTTTATGATACGCAAACTTTTTTTGACATACCGCCTGCACCTGGGTATTCTCTTTTTGCTGTTGGGAATACTGATTAATTTTACATCGGGCATTAATCTGGCCTGGATATTTTACCTAGTGGCGTTGATTCTGATATTTACGCATTTTTTCCTCGGCCCGCTGGGCCTGGCACAGGGGTATTTAGAAGAGGGGGACCTGGAAGGCGCGGAGGTTATCCTGAAAAAAATACAATTTCCCGGACTATTATACAAGCCGATCCGCTCCACTTATTATTTTTTAAAGTCCATTATCGCCAGCACCAAACAAAACCTGGATGAGGCGGAAGACTACATGCAAAAATGTGTTTCTCTTGGCACGCCAATGAAAGAAGTGCAGGCACAGGCTTATTTTCAGTTGGGAAATATCTCTTACCAGAAAAGTAACATGAAAAAAGCCAATGAATATTTGAAAAAAGCCGTTAGCGCAGGTTTACCCGACCGAGAAAGTAAAGCCGCAGCCTATCTGCAATTGGCTTCTATTGCTATGGCCAGAAGAGACTTTAAGGGAGTAAGACGTTATCATAAGCTATGTAAAGACCAAAATCCGACATCTACGGAGGTAGTCACACAGCTCAAACAACTGGATAAATATTTGCCACGTATGCCGGGATAGTGACGGGCAGTTGGGCCGCCGTTATAGGCTTTCGCTCATCAAAAAAGCCGCCGATGTAGGTTAATCACTTGGGGGAAGAGACGAATGGGGTTATTTGCTGTCTTTCGTTTTTCCCATTTCAAGGATAACCTTGTATTCTTTTGGACGAATGAGACAAACAGACAAGCGAGACTGGCGGATAAGAGACAACTCCTGCAACCGGTTATCCGCTTTCATCTCTTTTAAAGAGACTGGTTCTTTGAACGGTTTTACCGGTTTAATATCTACCGCTACCCAGCGGTCATCTGGCGTTGTGGGATCTTGGTACGCTTCTTTAATCACCTTTGCCAGTCCCACGATTTCTAATCCTTTGTTGCTGTGATAAAAGAATACCTTATCTCCGTTCTTCATAGCCTTTAAATTGTTACGTGCCTGGTAGTTGCGTACGCCGTCCCAAAACGTTTGTCCATCTTCCACCAACTGATCCCAGGAATATTTAAAAGGCTCGGATTTTACTAACCAGTAGTTCATCTGCATTTAAAATTTAAAAGTCCGATAAAAGTGATTTTCTTAGGTCCCTGAAACGGCAACACTTGTTCACCATCCATTCGCCAATACATCGGCCAGGTGCAGGCATTTCAAGCCTAGCTTTTTTTGTTTAATATATCCTTCGAGCTGCATCAGGCAGGAAAGGTCTGTAGAAATGATATATTCGGCCCCTGTTTCTGCTGCATTAGTGACTTTTTGATCCGCCATACCAATAGAAATCGGTTCATATTTAACCGCAAAAGTTCCCCCGAAACCGCAACAGGTTTCCACATCATTCATTTCGCGTAGTTCAAGTCCCCGCACATGGGCAAGCAGCTTGCGAGGTTCCTTTTTTATTTTACATTCCCGGAGGCCCGCACAGGAATCATGATAAGTAGCGATGGCGTTCAACGTAGCCCCCACATCAGCAACCTGTAATACGTTTACCAGAAATTCTGAAAATTCGAAAAGGTTTTTTTGCACTTCCTTCATTTCATTATGGATTGCGGAATTGCCAAACAATTTTCCATAATAATTACGTACATACCCAGTACAGGACGCGCTCGGAGAAACGATATAATCGTAGGTATGAATATCCTTCAAAAACTTCTTTCCAACGGTTTGAGCCTCTTTCCAATAACCTGCATTAAAGGCCGGTTGTCCGCAACACGTCTGTTCCGGGTTATATTGTACCCGGCAACCTAAGCGTTCTAACACTTTAATCATGTTAAAAGCCGTTTCCGGATAGATCTGATCGACAAAACAGGGAATGAAAAGCGATACATTCAAATGTTCCATGAAAGTAATTATGCCCCAAACTTACAGCAAAAACAGCTAAGATCAAAGATCAACTTATTTCAAGTTGCGGTTGAATGCAATCATTTGGAGCGCGGTGAGTGCGGCCTCCTTGCCTTTATGTCCATGTGCCCCGCCTATGCGTTCCCTGGCTTGTTCGGCATCATCTACCGTGAGAACACCGAAAATAACCGGTACCGGCAGCGCAAGGTTTAACCGGGTTATTCCCTCAGTTACAGCCTGGCAGACATAATCAAAATGGGGCGTTTCCCCTTTGATCACGCAACCAAAAGCAACGATGGCGTCCGGTTGTTTTTCCGAGCCGTGGGTTGCTTCGTAGTAGCGCCGACAGGCAAAGGGAAGTTCAAAAGATCCGGGAACCTGCATAACGCTGGTTTTGGTAATGCCGTTGTCTCTAAGGGTACCCAGGCATCCCTTAACCAGTTCATCAACGATAAAGTCATTCCATTGGGTGTAAATTACCCCAATGCTGGCATCCGACAAACGGGTTTCCCCGGCGGTATCAAGTAATGAATTGTTGTGTACGGACATCTGTTATGCGGTTTATATCTGGTCGGGACAATCCCGGTTTTTAGACCGTAGGGCGTAGACAACGCCTTTTTTCCCGTATTTGAAATTAATTTTCATCTATTGGCTGGCGATAAACGAGCGGTGATAGGAACAACAAAATTGGTCGGGGAAATCTCTCCAAATGTAATCATCAGGATAAAGGGCTTGCATTTCGATAACCGAATTGTACTTATCATCCGATCTCAGCATATAATATAGTAAGCGCAACCTAAACAAAAACAGACAGGCCATTTAGCCCGACGTCCTTCACTGGGTCACCCCGAGACGGGCCAGGTACTTGTCAATATCCCTGCCCTGTACACTAAGCGGATATTGATTTTTTATCTGCTTATAAATGGTAATTGCTTCTTTGGTTTTGCCTTCGTTTTCAAGAGCCATTCCAGCGCGCATAAGATATACTGGGGCGATGAGGTCATTGTCGTTATAATTACCAGCCTTTTTATAGTAATTAATCCCTTTCTGAGGTTGGTCTAACTCCATGTAAGCATCACCGATTAATCCGTAAGCTATAGCCTGAACAACCTTGTCATTGGCATCAAATTTTTTCAGATAATCTATGCCTTTTTGAAACTCTCCAAGATGAACATAGCATACGCCCGCGGCATACTTTGCCTGGTTGCCCACCTTGGTATTGCCATAACGGTCGATGACTTTTAAATAACCGTAATTGTTGCCGTCGCCATGAAGAGCCAGTTTGAAAGAATCAATAGCAAAATAATGCTGCGCTTTAAACACCATGGCGACAGCTTTCTTTTCCCGTGGCTTTAAATACAGGTATTTGTACCCAAAATATCCTCCGACCAAAAGAATAATAATAATCCCAATGATGTTGATGGTTTTATTGTTCTTTTGGTAAAAAATCTCCGCTTTATTCACGGATCCCTGGAATCCTTTATCTACATGATGTGTATGATACGCAGATTCTGTTGTTTTAGTTGCCATATGCTCTTCGTGCAAATAGGTTATTAGTCTGTTATAAATGGATAATCGTCCTCCGCATAAACGTCCTTCAGCAGTTCGTCGTCGGCGGGGAATGGAGAATCTTCCGCAAATTTTACCGATTCCGCCACCTGATCGTCAACCCTGCTTTTAATGGCTTCGATTTCTTCTTCTGAAGCATACTTATTGTCTTGGATGGTCTTTAAAACCTGATTGAGCGGATCTTTTTCTTTGTATTCTTCCACTTCTTCTTTCGTCCGGTACTTTGCGGGATCACTCATAGAGTGCCCACGATAGCGATAGGTCTTAATTTCTAACAGGGTAGGACCTTCTCCTTTGCGTGCACGGTTTACTGCTCGTTCAATACCGATGTGAACGTCCTCGCATTTCATGCCGTCGATGGTATCGGCCGGCATATCGTATCCGTCTGCCAGGTTAGCAATATCCTGTACATTGGAGGTTCGTGCAACCGAAGTCCCCATTGCATACATGTTATTTTCGCAGATAAATATCACCGGCAAATTCCACAGCATCGCCATGTTAAATGTTTCATGTACGATACCCTGGCGGGCGGCACCATCACCAAAAAAGCATAAGACTACATTATCTGTCTTTTTGTATTTCTCCGCGAAAGCCAGACCGGCGGAAACACCAATTTGTCCGCCGACAATACCATGACCGCCGTAGAAATTATGTTCTTTGGAAAACATGTGCATACTTCCACCTTTTCCTTTGGAACACCCAGTCACTTTGCCATATAATTCAGCCATAGTCGCCTGAGCAGAAATGCCTTTGGCGATGGCGAGTCCGTGATCCCGATAGGCGGTTATAAATTTGTCTTCAGGTTTGGTCGCTGTCATGGCACCGGCGGCCACCGCTTCCTGGCCCATATAAAGATGGCAAAATCCGCGGATCTTTTGCATGCCATACAACTGTCCTGCTTTCAGTTCGAAACGGCGCAGGAGCAACATTAATTCGTACCAATATAAATAGGTATCTTTGGAAAACTTAGTCTGCACGATTTTTCTAAATTTGCCTGCAAAACTATATGAAATTTACCAATAGTCAAAACTGCTGTTTTTTATTGCTGAAAAATCTTTGTCCCTCGTGCTGCAATTAAGATACATCCAATTATACCAGTTTAAAAATTATGCGCAACGGAAATTCTCTTTTGACCAACCCGTTATTGGCATTACTGGCCCTAATGGTGCAGGTAAAACCAATTTATTGGATGCCGTTTATTATCTTGGCTTTACCCGCAGCTATTTTAATACCCGCGAAATAACCAATGCGACACACCATCATGACGCGTTTCGGATTGAAGGAGTTTTTTCCAAAAAGGGAAAGGCGGAAAAAGTCAGTTGTGTCTACCGAAATGGCCGAAAAGAAGTGCAAGTAAATGACGAGGCATACGACAGGTTTTCACATCATATTGGCCGGTTTCCCGCGGTTTTTATTGCCCCCGATGACAGTGTTTTAATTACAGGGGGAAGTGAATTACGCCGGAAATTCATTGATGTCCTTCTTGCACAGATGCAATCCGTCTACCTGGATCATTTGATCGCTTACCAGAAAATCCGGAGCCAACGCAACGGTATTTTAAAAAACTGGAGCGAAAATGCGCAAAATAATGCCTTGCTGGATGTATTTGATCAACAGTTGATCGCCCACGGGCCTCCTATTTTTGACGCCCGCCGGGATTTTCTGTCTTTATTTAACGAAAAAGTCCAGCACTACTACCATTATGTCTCCGGAGCAAAGGAGTCTGTTCATGTTGTTTATGAAAGCGCTTTACACGATATTCCCTTTGAGCAGTTGTTAATCGACAGCAGGTCACGCGACAAAATACGCCAAAGGACAACCAGGGGCATTCACCGGGATGATCTGATTTTCCTCATGAATGGCCATCCCCTAAAACAGGTTGGTTCTCAGGGGCAGAAGAAAAGCTTTTTATTCGCCCTTAAATTAGCGCAATTTGAGATCCTTCAAAGTCACAAGGGCTTTTCCCCGATATTATTGTTGGACGATATTTTTGAAAAGCTGGACCAGCAACGGATCAAAAGGCTTATAGAACTGATCTCCGGAGAAGGCTTTGGACAGGTTTTTATTACCGATACCGAAGCAGATCGGTTGGAAAAGATGTTCCAGCAGGCGGATGTGCGTTTGCAAATGATAAAGCTTAATGGAGCGAAGAAGTGAAAACGGGCGCCGGTTCGTTCACCCACCGCTCCATTACGCCGATCAGTAGCGTTCTAATCGTGAGAAGAAGAAATCGCCTTCGATTTGGGCGTTTTCATCTGAATCAGAACCATGAATAGCATTTTTACCTAAAGATTCTGCATATAGCTTTCTGATGGTCCCCTCATCAGCTTTTGAGGGATCTGTGGCACCAATCAGCTTGCGAAAATCTTCTACCGCATTTTCTTTTTCAACAATGGCAGCGATGATCGGACCGCTGCTCATAAAATCAACCAGTTCCTCATAAAATGGCTTATCTTTATGAATCGCATAGAACGCACCAGCTTTTTCTTTGGTTAAACGGGTCAGTTTCATGGCGCGGACAGCAAAGCCCGCCCTGATAATCTGATCCAAAATTACACCGGAATGGCCATTTTTGAACGCATCCGGTTTGATCATAGTAAATGTTTTGTTGCTCATTTTTAGGGTTATTTTTGCCCGGCAAAGGTAAAGGATGTTACCTAAACCTTGAAAACTTTTTGACTTTTACAATTAAATTAAAGAAATTCGCCGCTCGTATAGATTTCTATGAAGGCACTTACAGCAATAAAACCACTGATTGAGGGCGCGTCTAAAAAGGCAGTCATTACCATGCATCAGAATCCGGATGCAGACGCCATGGGATCTTCACTGGCGCTGAGGGATTATCTTCTACAAAAGGGACACGAACCAACGGTGATCTCTCCCAATGAATTCCCTGAGTTTTTAAAGTGGATGCCCGGTTGTGATGCTGTACTGGTTTTCGACAATCAAAAAGAAAAAGCACTTGAAGCTTTGGCGGAGGCAGACCTGCTTTTCTGCCTGGATTTCAATGCGTTTCACAGAACAAGAAATCTCGCGCCTCACTTGGAAAAAACCAAAGCAATCAAGGTCTTGATAGACCATCATTTGTACCCGCAGGAGGGCTTTGACTATGGTGAAAGTGATACCACGGCTGCGGCTACTGCGTTATTGATCTATGAGTTTGTGATCGCCATGGGTGATTTTTCCATGATCAATCTTTCCATGGCACAATGCATCTATGCCGGCGCGATGACTGACACCGGCTCCTTTCGGTTTCCGGCGACATCTTCGAGAGTGCACCGCATGATTGCCGATTTGATGGACATTGGGTTGGATCATGAACAAATCCACAACGCCATTTATGACAACTATAAGGAAAATCGCTTGCGGTTTATCGGTCAGGCGCTCGTAGACCGGCTGGAAGTATTTTATGAATACAATACCGCTATTATCTCCATCCCTCATGAAATGTTTAAAAAGTTCGAGTTAAAGCCGGGCGATACCGAAGGACTCGTTAATTTTCCATTGGCAATTAAAGGTATAAAATTTGCGGCGCTATTCACCGACCGAAAAGAGGAGATTCGCATGTCTTTTCGTTCAAAAGGAGACTTTAACGTCAATTTGTTTGCTCAAAAATATTTTGAGGGCGGCGGACACATAAACGCCGCAGGCGGACGGTCATCCGATTCGCTTAAACAGACCATCAGCCGTTTTAAAAAAGCACTGAAAGAAAATAAAGAATCACTCCATTAAAAACAATCTAATAATAATTTCACAATGACAACAAACCAAAGGATTAAAAAATCCGTTATGCTGCTCTCGATTGGAATCGGCATCGGCATGCTGGCCATTACCGGTTGTAAAAACGGGATGAGTGGCTTTGAAACAACTCCCAGCGGGTTGAAATACAAAATCGTAGAAGATGAACCTGGCGATACCGCCAGTCCCGGCGATTACCTGCAGGTGAGCATTCGTACCCTGGTTCATGATTCTGTCCTCATGGATACTTATGAAGAAGGGGCCGGCTACCGCTGGCTACCGCTTCAAAAAAGCTCCGGCCAAAAATTTGACATCATGGAGGGGCTCGCTCTTCTGTCAAAGGGGGACAGTGCTGAATTTTTGATACCCGCAGACTCGGTCATGAATCCAATGAATCGTCCGCCTTTTGTAGACTCTGGAGATATCATTCATATTTATGTAAAGGTACATGACATCAGAAATGAAGAAGGCTACAAGAGCGCCATGGCTAAAGCAAAAATTGAGCAGAAGCAGGAAGACCAAAAGATCATCCAGCAGTATCTGGACAGCACCGGTCAGAAAGGTCAAGCAACCGATGACGGCGTCTATGTAATCGTACATAAAGAAGGGGAAGGGGCTCCGGCGGAAAAAGGCCAGACGGTTTCCATAATGTACACCGGGAAAACCTTGGATGGAACAGTTTTCGACTCCAATATCGACTCCTCCTTCCACCATACGGATCCCCTGGTGTTTCCCCTGGGACAAGGAAGGATGATTCCCGGAATGGAATCCGGAATGAAATTGCTCAAAAAAGGAGCGGAAGCCACACTGGTTATTCCTTCGGGGCTGGCTTATGGTCCAAACGGCCGTCCCCCGGTAATTAAACCCAATTCGGTATTGTTGTTCGATGTAGTGGTTAAAGATATTTCGGGCACCCCGGACTCAGGCACACCGCAGGGCAATTAATAGCTATTATTTATTGAGGTTGGCGATTCGAAGAATCGCCAACCTTTTTATAAAACAGAGCGTAAAACCCATCCATCGCCCCGAAGCCCAACCCATCGCCTATGGCGTGGGGGGTAGTTCACTTCCCGGGGCGTAAAACCAATTTGTCCCGAATTCCAGATGAGGTTAAGCGACAAAACTGGACCTTGTAAATAAACTCCTGGGGCATTGAGGATAAGATTTAAAACCGCAGCCGGTACAGAAGATCGGGCACCAAATCCTCCGAAACAATAAACAACTCCGTGTGAGCCCGAAGTCCGGCCCCTTCTCTGCAATGAGTAGGGCCCATCACCACCGACCCAAGTCAAATATCCTTTATTTCCGCACGACGGGAGCATGGCGTCGTCAAGTACATGAAGCCACGCCTTGTCGACATCCGATATTTCCAGTAAACAATCTCTTACCCCGTCTCTTCTATCAGCTTTTCATAAAGAAGGGATTTAAGATCTTCCAACGAAACATTCATGTGCAAATGGCCATCTCTGGCATAGGAAACATTACCTCGTTCCTCGGAAACAATAATGGCCAGCGCATCACTTTGCTCGGTGGCCCCTACACCGGAACGATGACGTAAACCAATACGCAACGGAAGGTTTGGATTCTCCGATACCGGCAAGACTACTTTTGCCGCCACCAACTTACTTCCGGCAATGATTACGGCGCCATCATGCAACGGGCTGTTTTTCTTAAAAATGCTCTCTAAAAGACGGGCGGAAACATTGCCGTCTATGGGAACGCCCGAAGAGGTGTCAAAACGTAGTTTATACGAATTGGTCACAATGATGAGCGCTCCGGTATAGGTGTTAGCCATATTGCCCACGGCCATTACTAGGTGTTTGATCAATTCTTCGGACCTGCGGGAATCCTTTTGCTTGTCTGAAATCAAAAACTTTCGCCACACGTTATCTTCACTAAAAGGGATGTTTTTCCCAAGCAGCAACAAAAACCGCCTGATTTCCGGTTGGAAAATGACGATAATAGCCAAAATACCTACATTGATAAAGTTCTGCAGGATGCTGGTCAGCAAAGGCATCTGTAACGCGCGGACGATAAAATAAACGATATAGACTACGACAATGCCCCAGAATATTTTAAAGGCAATACTGCCCCTCAACAACCGATAGAGCTGATAGATCAGAAAGGCCACAATAAGGACATCAACTATATTTAGCCAGCGAAAAGTATATCCCCAAAGGTGAATCACGTATGTAACTGTTTATTTTTATAAAAAACGAAAATAGGTAAAATCACGCTTGTTTCCGATAATATTCCCATAATTGTACCAGTTCTTGTGCAGGCTTGATATCATGGACTCTCAATAGTTGAACGCCCTGCTGCAGTGCAAGCAAATTTAAGGCTATTGTACCATTTAAAGCTTCCTTTGGTGAGGAACCTAATAATTTATAGATCATAGATTTACGGGAAATACCGGCCATCAACGGATAGCCCAATTGGTGAAAAAACGAAAGGCGGTGCATCAATTGATAATTATGTGCTATGGTTTTGCCAAATCCAAATCCCGGGTCGATGATCAGGTCTTTAATACCCGCTTGGCGACAAACAGCCGCCTTTCGGATGAAAAAATCAAAAACCTCCTGCGCCACATCTTCGTAGCGTGGATTGTCCTGCATGTTGGCCGGTGTTCCTTGCATGTGCATCGCAACATAAGGGACTCCGAGTCTGGCCACAAGGGGAATCATAGCCGGATCCATTTCTCCGGCACTGATGTCATTGATTAATACGGCTCCACCGGCTATCGCTGCCGCTGCCACCTCCGCATGATACGTATCAATGGAGAGCAAAGCCTCCGGAAATGCTTCAACTATGGTTTCGATGACGGGCAGCACCCGTTCCGCTTCTTCAGCGGCCGAAAGGCGTTGAGCGCCCGGACGGGTGCTTTGGCCGCCAATATCTATGAAAGTCGCTCCTTCCTCCATCATCTGGCCGGCCCTTTCCAGATAAGCCTGCCGGTCGACATACCGGCTACCTGCGTAGAAAGAGTCGGGCGTAATATTAAGGATCCCCATCAGCAGGGGTTTATCCAGTGTAAGTAACTTTCCTCCTACATTCATTGAAAAAGTAGGCATTAATAATGTATTTTTGGCCTTCATAAGATATTAGCTGGGCAAATTTAAGATAAATCTAAAATGGGGCAGAAACAAACTTTGCGGCAGTACGATCAGGAAATGGCTGAATGCAAGAAAATCTTTTTCGACAAGGCCAAGGATTATGGTACTTCATGGCGGGTAATGCGTCCTATTTCCATAACGGACCAGATCATGATCAAGGCGCTGCGGATCCGTAATATTCAAGAAACCGGAAACCAGAAAGTCGGAGATAAAATAGATAATGAATTCCGCGGAATTGCCAATTACGGTCTTATAGCCCTGATACAATTGAGCCTGCAGGGGAATGAACAGTGGAACCTTCCGTTGGACGAAGCCATTCGCATTTATGACAGGGAAGCCGGAACGGTGCGTCAGCTCATGCAAAATAAAAACCATGATTACGGAGAAGCCTGGCGGCAGATGAGCCAGCAGTCTTTTGTAGATATGATACTGTCTAAACTGCACCGTATTCGGCAAATCATTGAACAAGGGGGAAAAACGAGCGTATCAGAAGGAATAGATGCTAATTTTTCTGACATTGTCAACTACGCAGCCTTCGCCTTGATCCAAATTAATGAAGCTCAAACCATTTAAACTTTGTTTATTATTCAATGATAAATTTAAAGAGAACATTGATCGTCATTTTCCGGATATTAGTAGGTATCCTTTTTATTCTTTCCGGGCTGGTCAAAGCAAATGATCCCCTTGGACTGAGTTATAAAATGGAGGAATATTTCCAGGTGTTGCACCTCCATTTCCTTGATCCTGCTGCATTGACCTTTTCTGTTGTCATCATTGCCTTTGAGATTATCGCGGGCTTTGCACTGCTGCTTGGCTTCAAGATGCGTTTTTTTGGCCCGTTGTTGCTGGCGCTGATGATCTTATTTCTTTTTCTGACCGGGTTTGCCTATCTCTCAGGGAAAATTAAGGAGTGTGGGTGCTTTGGGGAGTGTCTGCCCATTTCCGCAGGTGCCTCTTTTTGGAAAGATGTCATCCTGTTGATTCTCGTATTCTTTTTGTACCGCCACAGACGAAGTATCAAACCGTTTTTGGGCCGTTTTTTCACCTGGGTGATCCTGATAGCCGTAGTGATCTTCTCCTTTGGCTTGCAACGTTACGTGCTGAACCACTTACCCATTGTGGATTGTCTTCCTTACAAAGTAGGTAACGATATCCCTGAACTGATGAAAATCCCCCCCGGTGCTACGCCTGACAAATATGAAACTGTTTTTGTTTATGAGAAAAATGGACAAGAAAAAGAATTTGCTGCCGATTCTATTCCTTGGCAGGATACGACTTGGCATTATGTGAGCAGAGAGGATAAGCTGGTTCAAAGAGGAAATGCTCAACCAAAGATTACAGATTTTGTCATAACGGATTTTGAGGGTAATGATTCTACAGAATTTATCTTGAATCAGGAAGGCTATACTTTCCTATTCATGGTAAGGCAAACGCAACAGGCCGGCAAAGGCTGGGAAGAAAAAATGCATCATTTACAGGCGGACTGTGAAAGGTTTCGGATCCATCTTTATGGAATTACCTCCTCGACAAAGCCTTTGGTCAATCAGTTTAAAAAGAAGCACAAACTTAGCTTTCCTTTCCTGCAAATGGATGGAACGGTCATCAAAACCGCAGCGCGTAGCAACCCTTGCCTGATCCTGTTGAAGCAGGGAGTAATCGTGGGAAAATGGCATTTCCATGATATGCCACAGGGGGCCGTGCCCAGCCCGAAGAACGGCAAATTAATTCTAAAATTTTGATACGTTATATTGTCAGGAAAATACTGTACGGGCTGCTCGTTATCTTTGGCGTGATTACGTTGGTATTTTTTTTGTTTAATGTCCTACCCGCAGATCCGGCACGTCTGACTTTGGGGCAGCGCGCGGATGTGGCTTCCCTACAAAATGTCCGTCATCAATTATATTTGGACAAACCCTTACCTGTACAATATGTTTTATACCTCAATGATCTTTTGCCTCTTAGTGTGTTGGATAAGAGCTATCCATTACAGGCCGAGCACTCCCATATTACGCTTTTTAAGCTATCAGATCAACGTGCTGTCGTATTAAAATGGCCCTACCTGCGGCGATCCTATCAGAGCAAGAAGGAGGTCTGGGATATTCTCATGGAGGCATTGCCCAATACCATCATACTCGCACTGGTAGCTATGCTGTTTGCTACAATAGTAGGCATACTATTAGGAATTCTAGCGGCGGTAAAACAAAATACCTGGATGGACACCGCTGCAGTTTTTGCCAGTGTAACTGGAATATCAGCACCTTCTTTTTTTACAGGTATTGTTATTGCCTATTTTTTCGGGTATTTACTAAGTGACTGGACTCATCTGCAAATGACTGGCAGCCTCTTTACATTTGACCCATTCGCCGGTAAGCAACCCGCCCTGAAAAATATCATCTTGCCAGCCCTGACGCTCGGGATCCGTCCTTTGGCGATTATCGTACAACTTACACGCAGTGCCATGCTGGATGTGCTCAGTCAGGACTACATCCGCACGGCTTATGCCAAAGGATTAAAAAAGAAACTGGTTCTTTTTAAACACGCCTTAAAAAATGCGCTTAATCCTGTGGTTACTGCCATTACCGAATGGCTGGCCAGCCTGATGGCGGGTTCCTTTTTTGTGGAATATATTTTTGGCTGGAAAGGCATTGGCAAAATAACGGTAGACGCGTTGATGAAATTTGATTTTCCCGTGGTGATGGGCAGTGTGCTCGTGATTGCTACTTTATTTGTAATCGTAAACATCCTAGCAGATCTGCTGTATTCTTATCTTGACCCCCGGATTGTATTGCGGTAAGGGTGGGAGAGAAGCCACCACGGCTATTTTATAATCACCTTATCAATTAACTTTTCCCCCAAGGCTGCATTCATTCTTTGGAGAATCGTTTCTTTGGAGTAGGCCAGTTCCTGCTTCAGTGGGGCCACGTCGGTCGAGATAATAAGCTGCCGATTCACCAGCCGGATAGATCGGGTGTATTTCGAAATAGTCTGCCCCATTTCCTTTTCCCATAAATTTTGAATCCGCACTTCATTCATCTTATTGCGAAAAGGACTTCGGCGCAAGTATTCACGCATGGCGTCTCCAAGGCTCATTTCTCCCATGGAACGAAGATAAAACAAAAAGTCGAAAGCATAAACAGCGACACATTTAGCACCTATCCCATTTGGTATCTTCAGGAATTTGTCCTATATTTGCTACAAGTCCGAATCAATTAGTAGTTGATTCTACGTACCATTTCTATTCACATAGGTACATGTTTAATTGTACGTATTGACCGGCTTTAATCTATTCGCCTCTTGGCCTTAAACCAGGGGGAAATTGTAGAAAAAATTTCCCATAATCAAGTAGAGAAATTGGCGACAGAAGCAGTAAAGATGCGCTACGACTGCTTCATTAAAATTGGCAGGCAAATTGAATGATTTTAAAAACTAGAATGAGGTGCTACGGCCTCCCATTTTAAGAAAAAAATATGTGCAGACTTATTAGTTGTTTTTTTACGGGATTTTTTTTTCTGATGAGTACTACCGCTTTTGCTCAGGTATACAGTACAGCTAACAATGGGATAGAAAATTTCGAAAGAAAAGATACGGTGAAGAACTGGAGATTCGGCATTTTTATCGCGCCTGATATTTCGTGGATGCGTCCTACCACGAGTAAAAGTGATGACGGAAATTTCGAAGTAAAAAACAAGGGAAATGTATTCGGCTTTACTTATGGTATTTTAGCCGATTATTCTTTTGGTAGAAATTATGTATTTGGCACAGGGCTTCAGGTCAACACCACGGGAGGAAGAATATTATCTACCCGCATAGGAGATTTCCCTTCAGATAAATCCTTCGTTAAATCGGCTGACTACCGATACCGGCTGACCTATCTCGAAATGCCTGCAACGCTTAAACTTTATACCAGTAATACTTCTCCCGTTCGGTTTTTTGCCCAAGCGGGTCTGATGCTCGGTATAAACATCAGTAAAAAGGCCGATTATACCGTCCTCTATACGGATGAGAATGGCAGTAACCAGACAGCCGTAGAGAACAGAGTCAGAATAAACGGATCATTTGCAATTGCGCCGGTAATGCTGCAAATGAATCTGGGTCTGGGCGTAGAATTTCCATTCAATGAAAAAAAGAGTGCCTTATTAGGAGTCTTTTTCAACAATGGGTTCTTGCCAGACGCGACTAATCCAAAGAAATACAACACCTTTTACGGACCAACTTTCAGGGATGGCAGGACCCGCTTGAATAACCTGTCATTAAGGCTTGGAATGTTTTTTTAATTTTTTCAGAAGAAATTCATACGTGGATACTTTCGTTGCGACTGAATGATTATTTTTTAGTTTAAATATATTTTATGAAAAGACTACCTGCATTTGTGTTGACTGTTTCTTCCCTATTTTTTTTACTACTCTCCGAGAATGCTTTTTCCCAAGGTTATTTGGGTATCAGTTCGGGTAATTACTCGGGGATTACGGGTGTTTCTCTTCAACCAGCAAGTATTGCCGACAGCAGATTGAAATGGGATCTCAATCTTTTTTCTATTGATGTTAATTACAACAACAACTTTTTTTACGTAAAAAAAGACGCCATTCTGGAAAATAAGTTTTTTAAATCTCCTTACAACAGTGACTTTAATGCTGTAAAACAAGATCTTCTGGAGATTGGTACAGAAAACAACGAGCCAGTTTATGTCCGTATGAATAGCACGGTACAGTTGCCTTCTGTAATGATCACGACCGGCAAAAAATCTGCCATTGCCCTGAACCTCCGTTCAAGAACTTTTATGCAGACAGATAACATGACTCCTCAGCTTGCACGGATGATCTATGAAAATTTCCAGTACGAACCATATATGGGAAAGACCTTTAACATGAGCAATGTCCGAACCGATATTGTTAGCTGGTTGGAAGCGGGATTCACTTATGCACGGGTATTGTATAATGATGGTCAAAACTTCTTTAAATTTGGTATTACAGGAAAGTATTTAGGGGGCGTCGCCTCCGGTTATATGAGTAGTGATCAAATTAGCTTTGCCTTTAACAGTGACTCGACCATTTCAGTAAATTCGAATAACGTAAATTACGGTCACAGCAGTAAATTCGATCTCGATTTTGCCAATCGAAAAAACTATAAGCCCGAGAGCTCCGCATTTAGTTACGACATTGGACTGGTTTATGAATACCGAGGGAATATCGACGCATTCAGCTTTTGGAAATACAATGAAAAAGGAGATCCCGAATTGGCAGAGCGCCGGGATAAAAACAAATACCTGTTTAAAATTGGTGTTTCCTATCTGAATGGCGGCCGTCTTGACTTTACAAAACCCACCAATGTTAATAATTTTTCGGTAGCTGTAAACAACTATGACTACGGCAACGTCCATGCGCATAATATTCATGAAGTGGATTCCGCTATTGCTTCTGTAGTAAATTTAAAAAACGCAGACCGCGATTATACTGTAACACTTCCCCGGATCTTCAGTGCCCAAATAGACTTGAGATTAATCAAAGGGCTCTATCTAAACATGATGGGATATTTTCCACTGGATAATTCCGATACCAAAAGCAGCATACAAGCGGTTCGAACTTTTGCCATTACACCGCGGTGGGAAAACAGGTGGTTAGGCATATACGTTCCACTATCCTTTAATGAATTTCATGATACGCATTTAGGAGCTGCCATACGGTTAGGCCCCTTATTCGTCGGCTCCAGCAATTTAGCTTCCGTATTGTTTGAGGATAAACTTAAAGCGGCTGACTTTCACTTGGGACTTAAAATTCCCGTAGGTTTTGGTAAGCCCAGTAAAGCCATGAGGGCTTTCAAAAGAATCACTGAAAGAAATGCAATTTTTGGGGGCCAACAGGAGACGTCACAGCAAAGCACACAAAATATCTTTGCTCTTCAAGAAGCAAATGACTCCCTCAAAAATGAAATTGATCGATTAAAGCAAAAAATAGAAGCCCTAAAACAATCGCCCGGCTATCAACCGCCGCATATTCCTATAACGATAAACATCAATAACTACACCGGGGAAACAGATAAGAACAATGCCAATGGGACCAACAGCCACAGAGCAATACAAATCGACTCACTATATAGACACAAAGACAACGGACGTCAAGAAGGGGCTTTATACCAGAAAGGAGAAGAGGACTATAAACATGACAACGGCTACCAACAGCCCGACACCCTGAATTATAATTTTGATAGCAGGGGTGCGGTTACGACACCATCGGACAGCATAAATTATTATAACTCCGATACCGCCGGTTACAGTCCGGATGCTTCGTTGTACGAGCGGATGCAGCAACAAAACAAGGGGTTAAGAAACGAGCTACAACAGTTGAAAAATCAACTTCAACAGCAACAAGTTGACAGCCAAAAAAATAGCGTCATGAGAAAACAGCTGGATACCCTGATGCAAATGATTAATCAGCAGAATGCCAAAATTCAGTCCATAGAGGATTCCATCGAAAAAAAAAAGTAAACGCTGATAGCCTTAATATAGGGAAGGTAACCGTTCGCCGACAAGAAAATGGTGACGAAGCTGATGAAGTGTATGAAAAGAGAATGGAGCTGCTCCAAGAACGCCTAGAGAACCTGAAGGACTTGCAAAAACAGCTTGACAGGCAAAACAGGGTACTGAGAAGACGGGCTCGGGATTTAAACGATGATCGTCCTGAAGTCAAGATTGAAACTCATCCGCGATATACGCTGCCCGAAAGAAAAAGCAACATCCAGATAGTACCGGTATTACCGGCCTATGCTGGAAGAGGAAGAGACAACCGGTCTGCGGTGACCGACACGGTTTATCAGCAGGATACCGTTTATATAAACCGGCATCCAGCTGATACATTAGCAACTGCCATTCCGCCCGCCGGCAGGCACTCGGATACCATCAGGATTGTAGATACCGTTAAGGCTAAATCCACAGCAAAACTAACCGATTTACCAGCCATAAAGATATATTTTAGCATCAGCAGTGCTTCTATAGATCAAAGGTATTATCCGGAACTTAATTTCGTCGTTTCCAGCTTAAAACAAAACAACCGTTATAATGTGAAAATATCCGGCTATACCGATGATTCAGGCCCGGCCGAATTCAACTTACGGCTTTCTCAAAATAGGGCGGATGCGGTGAAGCACTACTTGCTTCAAAAAGGCGTTCCAAAAGAACGGATATTTACTAATTTTTACGGAGAAGATACGCTCGAATCGGACAATGAGGCTAACAGCAGAATTTTAAACCGGAAAGTAGAAATAAAATTTGTGGAAAAACAATGAAGCATATTATCGGAACGACTTCTTAACTGCAACTTGCAGCTTCCGATTCAATTTTGGAAATATTCAAGCGTACGGTCTAGAGCCAACCACGTCAGCTATCCCGCAAAAACCGATATCACGAATTTTTCCGTAAAGTCTGATGGCTGAGCGCATCGACAAGCTTCCTCTTTTCTCGAAGTTAAAAAAAAGTGCTGCTACTTCCGGTTCTAATTACAATTAGTTAGATAGTGCAAAGACCTCTTAGGTTTTACCGGCAGGTATGCTGACCAAACGAATATCGCAGCCAACTTTAACCGCTGAATTTCTGCAGGAATATGGGAGTAGGCATGAGAAAATGCAGATGATAGACTTTCTCCAACAATGTGGACGGATCCGGCTCAAACTGCAGGTCTTTGTCCATTTTCCTAACTTTTCTTAATTTCGGCCTTTCGATTTTATTTTGCACCAAATTCCACAAGATGAAAAAAATATCCTCTTTCTTCCTTGCTGCCCTGGTTATTGCCGGTATCATGAGCTGTAACAATAAGGCAAAAAATGGAGCAAAAGATGCGTTAGACCTCAGCGGTCTGGATACGGCAATAAGCCCGGCTCAGAATTTTTTCATATATGCCAACGGAACCTGGCTTGAAAAGACAAAAATCCCCGCCTCCAAAACCGGATGGGGTTCTTTTTATGTAGTCAGAGACAATGCGCTCCATCAAATGAAATTCATCCTAGATTCCTGTACCAGACTTAGTGACTCTAAGAAAGGGAGTGTAGCACAGCAGATAGGTGACTTGTACGCTTCTGCAATGGACAGCGCAGCGATTGAGAAAGCGGGGTTGGCACCATTGCAAGATGTTTTAGCCCGCATAGCAGCTATTCAGGACGCTAACGGCATTCTACAGGAAGCCACTACACAGTACACGCACGGCGACGGAGCTATTTTTAGCTTTTATGTCGGGCCGGATGACAAAAACAGCACGGTAGAGAGAGCGCAATTTGGACAGGGAGGCCTTGGGCTTCCCAACCGGAATTATTATTTTAAAGATGACAGTACCAGCAGGCATATACGAGATGCTTACCAGCAATACGTCGCTCATATTTTGAAGCTAAGCGGGCATTCGGGAGATGTTACTGCTGAGGCGCAGGCTATTATTGAGTTGGAAACTAAAATGGCTGCAGCTTCTAAAACGCCCGTGGAGCTAAGGGATCCGCAAGCCAATTATCATCTTCTCGCGCTTACAGAAATAGCAAAGAAAACACCAAACATTAATTGGGCAAACCTGACAAATCGGCTGAAAATAAAGGTGGATACTGTTCAAGTAAGCCAGCCGAAGTTTTATGCTGCCTTATCTGATCTATTACATTCCGTGCCACTGAAAGTATGGAAAGATTACTTGACCTTTCATTATATCAATGGCTATGCATCCTGGCTGAGCCAACCTTTCGCCACAGCCCACTTTGATTTTTACAATAAATTATTAAACGGCCAACAAAAGCCCGAAGCACGCTGGAAACGGGCTTCCTCTTTAGTAAATAGAAACTTAGGAGATGCACTTGGCCAACTCTATGTAGAAAAATATTTTCCGCCGGCTGCTAAAAAATATATGATCGGTTTGGTCAATAACCTCCAGGAGACCTACAAAGAAAGGATTTCCAATAGCACCTGGATGAGCGATTCCACGCAGAAAAAAGCAATTGCAAAACTAGAAGCCTTTACCAAGAAGATTGGCTATCCCGATAAATGGAAGGATTATTCTTCTATTAAAATAGACCGTGGATCGCTGATCGGCAACTTAAGACAGGTCGGAGCATGGCATTACCAGTATAATATTGATAAACTGGGCAAACCGGTTGATAAATCTGAATGGTTTATGACGCCCCCCACGGTAAACGCCTATTACAATCCTTCTTTTAATGAAATCGTATTTCCCGCAGGCATATTACAGCCTCCCTTCTACTTTCAAAACGGGGATGACGCGGTAAACTATGGCGCTATTGGCGCGGTGATTGGTCATGAAATGACTCACGGTTTTGATGATCAAGGCAGCCAATACGATAAAGACGGTAACCTGCACAACTGGTGGACCAAGTCCGACCGGGAAAAATTTGAAGCGCTGGCACAAAAAGTAGTAGAACAATACAACAATTTTGTGGTACTGGATAGCGTTCATGTAAATGGAGAACTGACCCTGGGGGAAAATATCGCTGATATCGGTGGGTTGGCCATTGCCTATGCAGCATTTAAGAAAACAGATCAGGGACAAAGTGATAAAAAAATAAATGGATTAACGCCTGATCAACGGTTCTTTTTATCTTTTGCACAGGTATGGCGCATTAAGAACACGCCACAAAGAATGCTTTGGCGTATTAATAATGATCCTCATTCTCCGGAAGAGTATCGGGTGAATGGTCCTACTTCTAACATGACGTCATTTTATAAGGCATTTGATGTGAAACAGGGAGACAATATGTACCGGCCTGACAGCCTGAGAGTGGTGATTTGGTAAGATCCGGTTTATTTAAAAAATGTTAAAAATCTGTCTCTCTGAGGAGTAAACCGGTTATTTGGCCTGATAAAATGGGAACTTTGCAAAATTATTTTGACAAGGGATAGCATCGATGAAATTTTTTAACTTCAGAAACATCGTTATTTCGTGCAGCATATTGCTCATGACGATGGTGTCCGCATTGGAATCCTGTAAATATTCTCAAGGGCATACCAATCGCGTAGATTCTGTGCATCGGGATACGATAGCGGTAGTTCAAAAAGAATTCGGACTGCCGGTAGATTCATTCCAGCTTGTGAAAGCAACCATCGGGCGCAACCAGTTTTTATCAACTATCTTGTCGCCATATGGCATCAGTCCACAAAAGCTGGCTGCACTTGCACAGAAATCCAGAGAAGTTTTTGATATTCGCGACTTAAGAGCAGGAAAACCTTATACTATTTTCTGTTCAAAAGACACGATGAAACAGGCCTGTTATTTTGTCTACCAACCCAACCCGATTGATTATGTTGTTTATGACCTGACGGACTCAGTCCGGATTTATAAAAATAAATTACCGGTAACGACAAAAGAGAAAACGTCTTCGGGAGTGATCACCAGTTCCATGTTTGAAGCGCTGAGCAAGGTACGGGCAGACCCCGAACTGGCCATCAAACTGGCTGATATCTACGCCTGGGACATCGATTTTTATTCCATTCAAAAAGGAGACTGGTTTAAAGTAATCTATCAGGAGCATTATGTAAATGACCAACCAGTGGCACTAGGCCGGATAAAAGCAGCTGTTTTTAGTCATGGCGGAAATAAATTTTATGCGTTCTATTTTAAAGATGACAGCACGCATACAGAGGGCTATTATGACGAAAATGCGAAAAGCCTTCGCAAGGCTTTCCTCAAAGCTCCGCTAAAGTTTTTTCAAATTACCTCCCATTACACCCTTCGCCGATTTCACCCGGTACAACATCGCTGGAAGGCGCATTTGGGCACCGATTACGCGGCCCCTACGGGAACCCCGATCATGTCTACTGCTGCTGGTGTAGTTATCGCCTCGCGTTATTCCCGTTTCAATGGCAATTACGTAAAGATCAAACACAACAGCGTTTATACTACCCAGTATCTGCATATGAGTAAAAGAGCTGTACACGTGGGAGAACATGTGAAACAAGGAGAGGTGATTGGTTATGTCGGTAGCACAGGGCTGGCCACGGGGCCGCACGTGTGTTATCGTTTTTGGAAAAATGGGAAACAGGTAGATCCCTATGATCAGCAGTTTCCACCAGCCGAACCCATAAACAAGAAAGACCTGCCTGAATTTCAATACCTTATGCAACGGGAAAAAACCGCATTGGGTCGGGTAGAAGTTCCTGCCGACTCCGGTCAACAACCGCTATACAAATTAGCACATAAAGCAGATAAAACAACTGATGAATTAAAACGACCGATTCTTGCGAAAATTTTGTCTTATGGCACCTTGCAGGAGCTATGAAGCATACCGTTATTAATTTGTGCCGACTTTTTTCTGCCGAACAGAATAATAAAGGCCGATGGCTTCTCTAGCGATTCTCTCGTAAAGGTTTTTAATTATTCGCCGATGCTCCGAACCGGTATCCGGAAATGTACTGATCAATTCGTCCAATTGGCGGACAAGCGCCTCGGAAGAAGGAAGGTCGGTGTTCGGTACTGCTGCTGTAAGATGAGCCGATGCTTCTAAAATCTTCGTTATTTCCCGTTCAAAGCTTTGTACTTCAGGAAAAGCAATATCATAGGTTTTCAGCAATTGCTGATTCAAAGTTTTTAGTAAACGAGTCAGGCGGATATTATAACCAATAATAATATAATACCATTGATGGTTGGCCTGTTTGTGCTCCGGTTCTTCTTTCATCCTCCGGAGGGATTGAAAAGCATTGGAGTTGGCTACTTCGGCATCCCTTCTGGGCTTTAGATAATCCGTTTTTTTCCGCTTCTTTTTCTCTGCCGTAGCAAGCAACTCTTCAAGATAGGTTTTATTGGCCTGAATCGCTTCTTTCATCAGGGTAGGAAAGCGATACCGTTCCCATAATGGAAAGAAAGCATATCCACCCAGCAAGGCAAGGCCCGCTCCGCCGAAAGTATTCAAGACTCGTATCAGTCCAAGCTGCCAGGTCACCGGCTCCATTAAGTGATATAAAGCGATGACCATGATGGTGATAAAAAAGGCTGCAACAGCGTAATTATGTTGGATATAATAGGCCATAATAAATACACAGACAACCACTATGAAAAAACTAACGGGCAAAGGCATCGGAAACAAAAAAATCAACGAACCAAACGCCGCCCCAAGAATAGTTCCCTTTATCCGGCGGAATGCCTTGGTAAGCGTCGCGCCAAACTCCGGCTGGAGGATGATCATCACCGTCATTGCAATCCAGTAACCATGCGGAACATTAAATATTTTATAAATGGCTATCCCCAAGCCCATCGCCAACGCCAATCGTAAAGAAAAACGAAACGCAAATGATCTCCAACTCAGTTCTATTCTCACCAAAGGGATCTTCTGCGGAATGGTCATGCCCGTAAAAAAGTTACGCATAAAAAAGGTCATGCTACCGGATTTTTTACTCATCTGTTCTAAAATAGTGATCGCTTCTTCCAAATAACGAATTATTTCATTCAACGATTGAATGAGCTGATAGTGTTCTGCCTTTATTTTGGGCAGATCCTGAATCAATAATGCGATATTGTTTTTTATTCTTTGTATACTTAATGTCGCGGCATACACGTTTTCTGGACGGCTGGAAATAATGCTGATAGCGATGCGATGAGCAGCTTGACTCATATTTTCCATAATATAAAGAATCAGCTTATCGGGGTAGGCTTTCTCCTTTTTGAGGTTTTTAATTGCGTCAAACAAAGAAGAAACAGCCGGATCGGCAAATGAGACAACGCGCCTTAGCTCCACCAAGTGGTAGGATAGCCTATTCTGGTAGGAATGGGCAAGAGCCTGGCGGCGGCTGAGAACGGCCATCGAATCATTGAGGGCGGTACGAAAGTCGAGTTCTTTCTCATCCAGCAGGTCATCGGTCAATAAGGCTCCTTTTTTTAAGGTGGTAGAGAAGAGTTGCAGCCAGTCCGACATGGCTTTCCAGGTAGAAGATATTGATCTTCGGAAAGGACTGTAGGGAATAAAAACCCAACTGAAAAGCGTAAATACAAGTGCAATGACCCCTCCGCAAAGCACCCACACAAACATTTCTCCGGCATCTACAAAATTACCGGGGCGATCAAGGCTTATCAGAAAGATCAGCAAAGTCCCTATGGTAATACCCGGGCCCTGAGGACCACTCTGCCGTACAAACCCTCCGAAAAAGGCCAGCAGCAGCATCAGTATAATGGACCAAAAATCATTTCCTCCCACAATTGTACCCAGCATACCGGCTACGCTACTGGATACCACTGCACCACTTAGGATCAGTAATTTTACCGGGTAGCTTCCTTCCAGTTTAGCGAAAGTAAGGACCTCCGCACCTATAGCGATCCAGACAGCAGCCTCCGTATTACCGGTAAACATCCCCCAGGCAAGCGGTAAAATAAAAGCAAGCGTTACCCGGATAGCCCGGCCTAGCGCCGGCTCAAAATACTCATCTAAAAAAATATGCTTGAGGCCTGACAATCTCGTTATTTTTAAACCTACAAAATTATGCAATGTGCCGTAAAACCCATCACCCACGAAGCCCGACTGCGAGGCACCACGAGACAGGGCCGTACCGTTAGTAAAGCTGTGACCCACGAAACGCTCATCGCCTATGATGTGACTGGTTCACAATGACCAAAGTCTTAAATATACTAAAAATATAAAACTCCGCCGTTTCATCACCTCGGCAAGTTTTCTGTATTATTTGGACTAAGCTATTGCATATCAATATATTTTTAGTTCTTTTGCGCTTCCAAGAACAATATGAAGAATAATCAAAGAATCATTTAAACAGTTTTATGAGTCACCACACCGCAGAAGGCGCTTTTGAATCAGCAGATAAAGAACTTAAACGCGATATGTCATTTACGCAACTCCTTCTCCTTGGAGTTAGCGCACAAATAGGCTCGGGGTGGTTGTTTGGTGTCCTTGCCGCCGCGGGCATGGCTGGGCCAGCTGCCATTTTATCCTGGTTAATCGCTTCCGTACTGATTTTTCTGATTTCCCTGACTTATCTTGAATTGGGCGCTATGCTGCCCCGTTCAGGCGGAATAGTACGCTACACCTACCTCACACACGGCTCCTTGTCTGGCTGGATCATCGGCTGGGCCTATTGGATATCGGTTGTGGCCATCCCTGCACTGGAAGCTGTCGCTACACTGACCTATATCGGAGGGGAATTTCAACAATTGGGCCTCTTAACGACCGTCAATGGCGTTCACATGCTTAGTTGGCCAAACGGCATTCTTGCCGGTATCGGCCTGATGATCCTTTTTTTCTGCCTGAATTATTTTGGCAGCAGATTGCTCGCCGAATCAAACAAGTGGGTGACCATTTGGAAGATTGCTTTACCCACGCTAACCTTTATAGCCTTATTTTTCACCTTGGATAGCAGTAATTTTTCCGCTTACGGGGGCTTTGCTCCCGAAGGAATTCCGGGAATTTTTCACGCCATACCCATGACCGGTATTATTTTCTCTCTTTTAGGTTTTCGTCAGGCACTTGATTATGGTGGGGAATCCAAAAATCCACAACGTGACGTTCCTCGCGCTACATTTGGTTCTATTCTTATCCCGACGATTATCTATGCGCTATTACAAGTTGCTTTTATTGGAGCGCTCAGCTGGAGTTCCATGGGACTGGAGCCGGGGCAGTGGGGCTCGCTGGTCACGGGAGGTTGGGCCGATGGTCCCCTTTTTCATGCCTTGGAATCAGCCAATGTGGCTATTATAACGGCTTTAGGCGTCTTCTTGTTAATTGATGCTGCGGTATCTCCGTTAGCTACCGGTTGGGTGTATCTGGGAACCGGTTCCCGTACAGGATACGGCCTGTCCATTCATCGTTCTATCCCGAAAATTTTCTCCAAAAACAATAAACATGGCATTCCATGGGTACCCTTGGTGCTTTCCGCGGTTGTGGGTTGTGCTTTTTTTGTACCAGCGCCGAGTTGGTATAAACTGGTAGGTTTTATTAGTTCAGCAGCGGTACTCACTTACCTGATGGGTGGTATAGGGCTTCCGGTCCTTCGCCGCACGGCTCCGTCTTTAAAGCGCCCGTTCCGTTTACGGGCACAGTCCTTCTGGTCGCCTGTCTCTTTTTTGGCAGCGGCTGTTGTCTTATACTGGAGCGGATTTCAGGTGCTCACCAACGTGTTTACCATTACCCTCCTTGGCCTACCGATTTTTACGGCTTACGATGCAAGAAAGCGGGGATGGATATCCAAAACTTCTAGCATGGTCATTAGCGTCGTGTTTTTGATTTTATGGTTGTATGTCGCCATTGCTAGTGGCTGGGTCCTCAACACAAACCCCGGCCAGGGCACCGGAGACTGGACTTTCGCCACCTATTTCGCCTCTTTTGCCATCCTCACTATTTTATTTTTTGCCGCATTGTGGTTTATAAGTAATAGGGAAGGTCGTCAACACGTTCACGCTACCTGGTGGTTGGTCTGGCTGATGCTGGCTAGTTTGGTCGTAAGTTATTTCGGTTACTACGGCCCGCTCACTGATCCTGTTCTGGCGTTCCCCTGGGGAACCGGCGCCATTATCCTGGTGGGTATTATCGCTTATATATGGGGTGTTCACACCGGCTTCGAAACAGAGGACATTAAAGAAATCATCAAGGGGCAGCAAACGGCCCAAGAGAAGGGTTAGAGGCAGCTGCCGCTACAGGGCATCAATTCAGAGGGGATTCCTATTTTTTAATCTTTGTATGTCAAAAAGGATTATCTTTAGGGGGAAGTATTCTTTTCTGCTAAACCTCTAAAACCTATTGCCATGAAAAGATCCACCTTTTTTGCCGGTACATCTTTCTGCATCGCCTTATTATCTATATCCGTATCCGCATTTTCACAACAGCAGATCACCGGCACGGTTATTGACCAGCATACAGGTCTTCCCTTAACCGGCGTGACGATCTTGCTCCCTGCCACTGATGAAGGCACTTTTACGAACCAGAAAGGTTTTTTTAGCCTCACCACCGATCATGAGTATCCGGTCCGTCTGATCATTTCCTTTGTTGGTTTCAAGACTGACACACTACAGGTATCCTCCGCTGCTCCGGTGGAAGTCGCCTTACTCCAATCACAGGTAATGGGGCAGGAAACCGTAATAGCTGCCAGCCGCATACCGGAAAGCATACTCGAATCCCCTGTATCTATTGAACATATTGATTTGCAAACGATAAGGCAGTCCCCTACCGCCACGTTTTATAATTATATAGGCCAGCTAAAAGGAGTGGATATGATAACCTCTGGACTACTTTTCAGCACACCCACTACCAGAGGTTTCGGCGGCAGCGGAAACACTGGTCTCAACCAATTTATCGATGGGATGGACAACCAGTCACCCGGGCTTAATTTCTCCGTAGGCAATGTGGTCGGTATTTCCGAACTGGATATCGCGCGTATTGAATTGCTGCCCGGCGCATCCTCAGCCCTGTATGGTTCCGGTGGCACAAATGGTACTTTACTGCTGACAAGTAAGGATCCTTTCCAATATCAGGGATTCAGCGCATTGGTTAAAGGAGGGGTCATGCATTTAGATGAAGAACAACATAAAGTTACGCCTTACCAGGAATATGTAATCAGATACGATAAAGCCTTTAACAACAAGTTTGCTTTTAAGATCAATGCCAGCTACATCAAAGCCGACGATTGGATGGCCACGGACTACAGGAATTATGACAAAGCAGGTTTTTCGGTAAAGAGTGGAAATATCCGGACTGATCCCGCTTATGACGGCATCAATATCTATGGGGATGAAACCAATGCCAATATGCAGAATGTAGCTAATAACGTGCTGGCGACTGCCACCACTTTGTTTATCGCACAATATCGCCAGCAGACCGGCATGGATCCTTCCGAGGCACAGATCAATGGTTTTTTATCCACTAATGCGCAAACAGCGCCTTTTTATGCTGGTACAGCCGCTGGAATTATTCCCAATCAAAATGTAGCCCGAACCGGCTTTAAAGAAAAATACCTGGTGGATTACAATACCTTCAATCTAAAGCTGGGGGGAGAGTTGGCCTACAAGATAACCGACAATACAACGGCCTCCATACAAGCGCATTGGGGGAAAGGCACCACCGTTTACACGGGCTCCGATCGCTATTCTTTAAAAAATTTCAATATCGGGCAATATAAAATTCAATTAGATGGAAAACATTATATGTTGCGGGCCTATACCACACAGGAAGACGCAGGAGAAGCTTACAATGCCACTATCTTGGGCCAATTAATCAATGAGGCATGGAAATCCAGCCAACAGTGGTATCCTGAGTATGTAGGGGCTTTTGTTGCCGCAAAACAGGCCGGAGCCAGCGAGCAGGAAGCTTTCATTGCTGCACGGAATTTTGCTGATCAGGGAATGCCTCAACCTGGAACGGAAGCGTTCGAACAATATAAAAATACGATCCGCAAAAAACCCATTCCACAGGGTGCCCTTTTTACAGATAAATCCAGCCTATATCATTATGAAGGCTTTTATAATTTTTCCGATCAGATCCCTGTTATAGAAGTACAGCTTGGCGCCAATTTCCGTAGATACCACCTTAACTCCGACGGGACCATTTTCGATGACAAGGATAAAAAACTGACGATTGACCAGTGGGGAATGTTCATCCAGGGCATCAAAAAATTACTCAATGATCGCCTAAAGTTGACAGGGGCCATACGATACGATAAAATTGAAAATTTTGAGGGCAAGTGGACCCCTAGAATCGCAGGCGTGTATACCGTAGCGCCTGAAAATAGTATTCGGGTCTCTTATCAAACCGGATATAAACTACCTACCAATCAGGACCAATATATTGACTTGGACGTCGGAAGAGCGCGACTCATTGGCGGACTACCGCAATTTATTACTCAGTATAATCTGAAAGACAATGCCGTCTTTACCCTAAATAATGTAACACGATATGGCGAAGTTTTTCAATCCGAATACCAGAAAAACTTGCAAGGCGGAGATCCCGCGGCAGTAGCCCAATATAAGGCAGCAGTAGCCTCAGAAAAGGTATTGACCCCATACACTTTCAAAACGTTTAAGCCAGAAACCGTGCACTCCTTTGAGGTGGGTTACCGCGGCATTATCCGCGAAAAACTAATGATAGACGCTTATGTATATTTCAGCAACTATGAAAACTTTCTTGGCTCTGTTTTCTTACTGCAGGCTAAAAACGGCCCGCAACAAATTGCGCCAACCGACCCCAATAAATACTACGGTCCGCAACTGGGCAACGATCAGACGCGGAATGTTTACCAAATGAAAGTAAACAGCGAAGGCTTGATCAAAACTTGGGGCTGGGCAGTGGGTGGAACATACCTTTTGCCTAAGAATTATAGGATCCACGCCAATATCTCTTATAATAAGCTCAGCAATGCTCCGGAAGGATTTTTTACGCAGTTCAACACACCAGATTATAGGGCAAATGTTAGCTTTGGAAACAGTAATGTATACAACAACTGGGGGTTTAATATTAATTATCATTACCAGGACGCCTTTTTATATGAAGGAAGTTTTGCTGTCGGAAGGGTTTCTGCGGTCAATACTCTTGATGCGCAGATCAATTACAAGATTCCGAAGGTCAAGTTAAATTTTAAGTTGGGGGGAACCAATCTATTAAATCATTACTACCAGAATGCTTTCGGTAATCCTTCTATCGGCGGGTTGTATTATTTGTCGGTAGGCTATAATGTTTTTTGATTTTTTTTCAGAAAACAACAAAAAAGGAAGAAGGGCTCTAATCGCTGTAGCTGTTGAATGTCCCTTTCTGAAAGCGCAAACAGCATGCTAAAAAAAAGTATGGTTGCGGTTTCATCCAAAACAAGGACTGTTCGCAGGTGAAGGATCGTTTTAAGAAAATATAACGGTCAAGCGTAAATCGAAAATCCGCTTTGGTTGCTTTTTCCTATTTTGTTGTCCACGGGCAGCAGACAGCATCCACCTTGCCACTCCTGCGTTTCTTGAAATCACCTGACTCCAAATCGTAGTTTGAGCACGTTTTAAGCCGGATTTACCTGCTGCAGTTATTTATTTTCGATTTGACCATAAGCTTTTAATTTAATTACCTTTGCGAGATAGGAAAAGGAAATTTTGACCCTTGAATTAATCTATGAAAAACTTTAGAAATTTTTGCATAATCGCGCATATTGATCATGGAAAAAGTACTTTGGCCGACCGGATGTTGGAAGCAACGCAGACAGTGAGTGATCGCGAAATGATGTCACAGGTATTGGATAACATGGACCTGGAACGCGAGAAAGGAATTACCATCAAAAGCCATGCAATTCAGATGGTGTATCGTTCGAGAGAAGAAGATTACGTGCTGAACTTGATCGATACGCCCGGACATGTGGACTTTTCTTATGAGGTGTCCCGGGCGCTCGCAGCCTGTGAAGGTGCCCTGGTGTTGGTAGATGCTTCCCAAGGGATTCAGGCCCAAACCATTTCCAATCTTTACCTCGCCATAGAGCATGATCTTGAAATCATTCCTGTGATCAACAAAATAGACATGGAAGGTGCGCAAATTGAAGAGGTCAAGGACCAGATTGTTGATCTGATCGGATGCGATGAAAGCGAGATATTACTGGCCTCCGGAAAAGCAGGAATCGGAATTACTGAGATACTGGAGGCAATTGTACAAAGGGTTCCTGCTCCCAAAGGCGATCCGGAAGCGCCGCTACAGGCGCTCATCTTCGACAGTATGTTTAATTCTTTCAGAGGCGTGATCGCTTATTTCAGAATTTTTAATGGAACGATTCACAAAGGTGATAAAGTAAAGTTTGTAAACACAGGAAAGTTATACCATGCCGATGAGATCGGTATTTTACGCCTTAAACCGGAAGAACGAGAGAAGATAGGAGCAGGAAATGTAGGTTATATTATCACTGGGATCAAAAATGCCAAGGAGGTAAAAGTAGGGGATACCATTACTCTTGCGGACCGCCCGTGCGCAAAAGCGGTAAAAGGTTTTGAGGAAGTAAAACCGATGGTATTTGCAGGAATTTTTCCAATAAGCACTGATGATTTTGAAGAACTGCGGGATTGCATGGATAAATTGCAGCTAAATGACGCTTCCCTGATTTTTGAGCCCGAGACTTCACAGGCACTGGGCTTTGGTTTCCGCTGTGGTTTCCTGGGAATGCTTCACCTGGAGATCATTCAGGAAAGACTGGAAAGAGAATTTAACCAGACTGTAATCACTACCGTTCCTAACGTGAGTTTTATCGCTTATACAACCAATGGAGAAAAGCATACTATTAATAATCCTACGGAAATGCTTGATCCTGCAAGAGTCGACCACATAGAAGAACCATTTATAGAAGCCCAGATTATTACCTTACCGGAATATATTGGTCCTGTAATGACACTTTGCCTTGGAAAAAGAGGTATTATCAAAAACCAAAACTATCTGACCCAAACCAGAGTAGAGTTAACTTTTGAAATGCCGTTAACCGAAATTATTTTTGATTTCTATGATCGATTAAAATCTATCAGCCGTGGTTATGCCTCCTTTGATTACAGTCCGTTAGATTACCGGGCTTCAGATATCGTAAAAATGGATATCCTGTTAAACAGCGAAAAGGTAGATGCTTTAAGCGCATTGATCCATCGAAGCCGCGCACAGGACTTTGGTCGTAAATTATGTCTGAAGCTAAAAGAATTACTACCACGCCAGCAATTTCAAATTGCTATTCAGGCCGCGATAGGTGCTAAGATCGTAGCGCGGGAAAACATTTCCGCTATGCGAAAAGATGTAACCGCCAAATGTTATGGAGGAGATATTTCCCGGAAGCGCAAACTGCTTCAAAAACAAAAAGAAGGGAAAAAACGCATGCGGCAAATCGGTAATGTCGAAGTACCACAAGAAGCCTTTATGGCGGTGCTGAAGTTGGAGGAATAAGGCAATATGGGATGAAAATGGATTTAAAACATGCTTTGCTGAACGAACCTGCCCACAAAGAACGGGTAAGGCAGGTGGTGGCATATGTTGGCAAAAGCAGGACTCGTTTTAAAGAATTGATGGATTTATTTCAATCTGAAAATTATCGCCTGTGCCAACGAGCCTCCTGGCCGTTGAGTTATATTGTTGAAAACAATCCAGAATTCATTGCCAATTATTATAAACCTTTATTAAAAATATTGGCGGCATCCCCGCACAATACAGTAACCCGCAATATTCTGCGGCTTTTACAATTTGTAAAAATTCCAGAATCCTTTGCAGGCCAGGTAATGAATCACTGTTTTGACTTGCTCTTAAAACCCAAGGAACCTGTTGCCAACAAAGCCTTCTCCCTGACGATATTAGCTAACCTGGCTAAGCGTTATCCGGAAATTAAAAACGAGATTCTGCTTTGCATCGAAGAACAATGGCCCCATGCTTCTGCCGGTTTTCGATCCCGTGCCAGAAAGGTAAAGCATGAGCTTGCCGATATAGCCTAATAAGGGTAAGGAGATTGCGTTTAATCGTTAAGATACAGCCAATATATGCAAAGGGCTATGGAAACACTTTCGGTGTTTCATTAATTCAACACAAACATTGTTTAATCGGTATCTTTTGTGTTTTTAACCAGGCTGACGCCAGCGATAAAAAAGATCAGTCCTATGACACCCGCCACAATCAGGGTTTTTGCATCATGGGAATTTTGAATGAAATTATACCCAGCATAAATGAGCCCCGCAATTCCTAAAATGGTTAGGATGGCCCCGAATATCCGCTTTATATTCATTTTTTTGTTTTTAATTGAACAATAGGATCCAAATTTCAAGTAGCCGTCTAAGATAGTAAAATAATTAAATTAGCAAAAAAGAACGTGGCTTTTTCCTTAAAAGAAATATTTCACGTCGCGCCGGACACATCCGAATATGGCGTACAGGTGTATTGCTGCTTTTAACAAAAGACTATGACAATGAGATAGTAAGGTTTTGCGAAAACCAGGTGTGCCGGGAGTCATCAAGGGGAAAGGGAAAAGAAACTAAAACAAGAAAATTTAGGGTCTTAATCCCCAGTAAAGCAGATGTTTCTGTCGTGCTAGCTGGAAGGTAGGAAGCGATGTTCAAGATCACGAAATGGTTCAATGTTTATTTTCAGGCTACAGGCAAAAAATGCCTCAGTCACAAAAGTTGGGAGGCTAGGTAGAAAATCTATTTTGTGGCAGATGAAAACGGAAGGAATACTAAAACAGCCTATAGTCCTAAAATCCATTCTAATGGAGATACGACAAAGCAACTTTTAATCCTACAGCAGGCATCTTTTATACAAAAGCCTAATAGGTGGGCGGAAAATCAGCAGGAACGGGCAGAGCTATTATTTAGACTCTATCCAGATATTGCAAAGGCCTACCAAATCACCAACGGTCTTAGGAATATTTATAACCAAAAAGTGGATAAATCAGTAGCCATGACTAAACTGGCTCGTTGGTTTAAGGATGTGGAGGAATCCGGTTTTAAATTATTCAATACCCCCTGTTAAAAACCATTGTGATACATTACAATGACATCCTGAACTACTTTAACTTAGAAGTACAAACGCTTCAGCTGAGTCCTTTAATGCCAAAATAAAAACCTTTAGAACCCAATTTAGGGCGGAGAGACAAAACTTCTTTCTTATTCAGGATGGCCAATATTTTCGCCTAATCCACAACTTTTGATATTGATCCAAAAAATCCCGGCTCAGTATAAGAAATATTCAAAATAAAACAGCCCCGTAAAGTGCAATATACAGGGCTGTTTTTGTAATTACTTTTCCAAGCGGTCCGGACGGGACTCGAACCCGCGACCTCCTGCGTGACAGGCAGGCATTCTAACCAGCTGAACTACCGAACCTTTCTTTCCCATTTTCAGCATTTTCGTCATATAACAGCCTCAATAACAATAGGTTATATCACTACTTTACGATGCTTTAAATCGGGGTTGCAAAGATAAATAGTTTTTCTACATTTCAACAAATTTTTTAAAAAATTATTTTCCGGTGTACCTTTACCGCTTCAAAACCAGATTTCAACTATGGCGGTTCAATTTTTAGATTTTGAAAAACCTATCGAAGCTCTTTATGAACAATTAGATAAAGTAAAACAGGTAGGTCAAAACTCCGATGTAGATGTCACTTCAACAGCAGAAGACATTGAGAAAAAAATAAAGGAAACCAGAAAAAAAATCTTTAAGAATTTGAGCAGTTGGCAAAAGGTCCAATTGAGCAGACATCCTAACCGGCCTTATACTTTATCGTACATTAAAAGGATCTGTGACAAATTCATTGAACTGCAAGGAGACCGTAATTCTGGCGATGACAAAGCACTGGTAGGCGGGTTGGCCGATATAGACGGGAAACGCGTAATGTTGATCGGACAACAAAAGGGAATCACTACGAAAATGCGGCAGGAGCGGAATTTCGGAATGCCTAATCCAGAAGGTTACCGGAAGGCGTTACGCTTGATGAAATTGGCAGAAAAATTTGAAATCCCCATCGTAACCTTTATTGACACGCCTGGGGCTTACCCCGGTATAGAAGCGGAAGAGCGGGGACAAGCCGAGGCCATTGCAAGAAATCTTTATGAAATGGTCAAATTAAAAGTACCGGTCATCTGCATCATTATCGGAGAAGGTGCTTCAGGGGGTGCCTTGGGAATAGGCGTTGGAGATAAAATCTTTATGTTGGAAAATGCATGGTATTCCGTTATATCTCCAGAAAACTGCTCGACTATCCTGTGGCGGAGTTGGGATCACAAGGAAAAAGCGGCAGAACAGCTAAAATTGACGTCCGACTACATGTTAAAATTTGGGCTGATTGACGGCGTAGTTCCTGAGCCGTTAGGCGGTGCTCATGTAGATTACGAGACTATTTCAAAGACCGTTAAGAAGGTCATTCTGGAAAACATCGGGCTTTTGGAAAAACAATCGGCCGAGGAACGGATTAAAAAACGAATCGATAAATTTACAAAGATGGGTTTTTACGATGAGCCCAAATCAAAATAAAATATGAAATTGACAGCACTGAAGGGAGTTGGAGTAGCATTGGTGACGCCTTTTCACGGTGATGGCAGCGTGGATTACGCCGCCCTAGAACGCGTTATCGATCATGTCATCGAAGGAGGAGTACAAAGCTTAGTGAGCCTGGGAACAACAGGCGAAACTCCAACACTTTCTCAAGAAGAAAAAATAGAGATCGTTCGCTTTACCATTGAAAAAACCAGGAAAAGGGTGCCGGTTATCGTGGGTATTGGCGGAAACAACACCAAAGAGGTTATTCACCTGCTGGAAACCTATCCGTTAGAAGATATTGAAGCGATATTAAGTGTTTCTCCATATTACAGCAAGCCGTCCGAAGAAGGGCTGTATCAACATTACAAAGCCATAGCAGCGGCCGCGCCGCGGCCGGTTATTTTGTATAACGTCCCAGGCCGTACCGGGCGTAACATCCCCCCCAATGTCGTACTCCGACTGGCCCATGATTTTGAAAAAATTGTTGCGGTAAAAGACGCTTCTGGAGATATGTTGCAATGCATGGAAATCATCAAGAACAAACCGGATGATTTTACAGTCGTATCCGGCGATGATATGCTGACACTGTCTCAGATCGCCTGTGGAATGGAAGGAGTGATCTCTGTAGCGGGTAACTTTTATGCCAAGGAAATGACAGACTTGGTTCACCATGCTTTGAAACAGCGTTTTGAAGAAGCGCGTAGCATCCACTACGAGCTGCTGCCAGCATTTCATTACATGTTTGCTGAAAATAATCCCGCAGGGGTCAAGGCTTTCCTGGCTCGGGCGGAACTGATCGAAGAAAACCTGCGCCTGCCGGTGGTGCCGGTGAGTGAACACCTGGGAACGCAGATATCAGCCTTCATGAGAAAGATGACCTCATAAAGGAGCTGCTTCCTCTTCTTGTGGCTTAGCAATGCTTTTAGACTTCTGCTGGTGCTGGAAAAAGCGTTTTTGAAAAAGCAAAATGGTAATTACCCCAACAGAAATAGCTGCATCGGAGATATTAAAGACAGGCTGAAAAAACACAAAATAATCGCCTCCCCTGAAAGGGATCCAATCGGGCAAAAAGCCCTGATAGATGGGAAAATAGAGCATATCTACCACCTTGCCATGCAGAAAACCGGCATATCCGCCGCCAGGAGGCAGGAATTGAGCGACCTGATAAGGCGTGCTTGCCGAAAAGAGCATTCCATAAAACAGGCTGTCGATCAAGTTGCCCATAGCGCCAGCCAGGATGAGTGCACCACAAATAATCAGTCCTTTGTGATATTTTGACCGAACCAGCTTATTGAGCAGATAAAAGCCAAAAACAACGGCAACCAGCCTAAAAAGCGTAAGGATCACCTTTCCGGTATCACCGCCAAAGGACAATCCATAGGCCATGCCGGCATTCTCTATGAAGTGAATCCGGAACCAGTTCCCGATAATATGAAATTCTTGTCCGGTTACAAGATGGGTCTTGATCCATATTTTTGAAACCTGATCTATAATCAGGATACAAATAACAATGATAATCGGTGTTCTGAGTTTCAAGAGATTACTTTTTTTACAAAGGTAGTTTAATTCTTACAGGATTTTCCTTCTGTCATAGAAGCAATGCCTATATTTGCATAATATATTATGGCGGCAAATCGAATCAAAAATAAGAAACCATCCAAAGCTTCCAAAAAACAGGCTCCATTAAAAAAAGATAAAAGTACGGAAGTGAAGGTGACGGAACTGGTCAGAGACGAGCGTACCCATAAGGTTTTGGGAATGTTTTGTTTGTTGTTTGCAGCTTTTTTAGCCATTGCTTTTGTTTCTTATCTGTTCACATGGAAGAATGATCAGGGTATGATCGCACGTTATGGTGCTGATATACTCTGGATGAAGGATGTGCACATGGATAATTTGTTGGGGAGACTGGGCGCTTATGTTTCCCATTTGTTTTTTTATGAGGGCGTAGGAATTGCCGCTTTGTTTTTTTGTTATTTGTTTGCCATTTTAGGACTGAATTTTATGACCGGCCGGCAACTGTTTGCAATAGGACGAAATGTCCGTTATCTCATTTTTGGGTTAATATACCTCAGCACTGCGCTATCTCTTCTTTTTATCCTATTGATTCCCGGAGCACAATTTCCCTGGGGTGGCGCTATGGGCGATTTCATTGCTCATTGGCTCCTGGGATTTATCGGGTCGGTAGGCGCGATATTGTTATGGATAGTCATCGGATTGGCTTATGGCATATGGCGGTATAATCTGGATATTATTCCTAAAAAAAGCCCGGCTTTGTTTGAGCGGACAAAAGAAGCGTTGAGCGGCTTTCCCGAAGACGAACCCAATGACAAAGATCAGGAAGTCGTACCACAAGCACTGGGAAGAGAAGAAGAAAAAGTCGCAAAAGTTAATGATCCGGCGGATCTGGGCCTTAAGCTTGTCCATAAGGAAAAACAAACTGAACAACGGGCTTCAAAAGAACAGCCAAGCGAACCCGTGGAGTTTTCCTTACCGGAAACGCAGTCTAAAAAAGCCCCTGCTGAGCCCTCCACAGAAGACCTGAAGCTGGAAATTAATCCTACCCATGAGGATAAGGGTGAAAGCCAAAAGGATAAAGCCGCCAGTATTGTTAAAAAAGCTGGGCTGTATGAGCCTACCCTTGACCTGCAAAGCTATCGTTTTCCTCCTATGAACTTTTTGGAAAACCACGGCGGTGAAAAAATTGTTCATGACCCGGAAGAGTTGGAAAACAATAAGCGGCAGATCGTAGAGACCCTCAGCAATTATTCTATTTCCATCCGGAAGATCACGGCGACAGTAGGACCAACGGTAACCCTTTATGAAATTGTTCCAGCAAAAGGAATCCGCATCTCCAAGATCCGTAATCTGGAAGACGATATTGCCCTTAGCCTGGCTGCATTGGGCATCCGTATTATCGCACCTATTCCAGGCAAAGGCACAATTGGTATCGAGGTTCCAAATGTAAAGCGGTCCATCGTTGCGATGAAAACCCTGATCTATTCAGATAAGTTTCAAAACGCGCCGATGAACCTCCCGATAGCCATTGGTAAAAAGATTGACAATGAAAACTTTATCGTAGACCTCACCTCCATGCCACACCTGCTGATGGCCGGTGCTACCGGTCAGGGTAAATCAGTAGGCATTAATGCTATTTTGGTTTCCTTATTGTACAAAAAGCATCCTTCCCAACTGAAACTGGTGTTGGTAGATCCCAAAAAGGTGGAGTTATCCATTTACCGGGTGATCGAAAATCATTTTCTGGCCAAGCTACCGGGCGAGGAGGAAGCCATTATTACGGATACCAAAAAGGTAGTAAATACGCTGAATGCATTGTGTATTGAAATGGACAACCGCTACGACCTGTTGAAAGAGGCCGGGGCACGAAACATAAAAGAATACAACCACAAATTCACGCATCGCCGGTTAAATCCTGAGAATGGACACAAATATTTACCTTTTATTGTACTGGTCGTAGATGAATTCGCAGATCTGATTATGACGGCGGGAAAAGAAATTGAAATGCCCATAGCGCGGCTGGCACAACTGGCGCGGGCCGTTGGCATTCATTTGATCATTGCCACACAACGTCCTTCTGTGAATATTCTTACCGGAACCATCAAAGCCAACTTCCCCGCACGAATCGCCTTTAAAGTGAGTTCTAAAGTGGATTCCCGTACCATCCTTGATGCGGGAGGAGCCGAACAATTAATTGGGAAGGGTGATATGTTGATCTCCTACAACGGAGACATCACCAGGTTGCAGTGTGCTTTTGTCGACACCCCAGAGGTAGAAGAAATCGTAGCGTTCATTTCCGAACAACAGGGCTATCCACAGCCGTTTTTACTGCCGGAGTATGAAGATGACAGTGACGGGGGGCAAAAAAACATGGCAGGAGGGGAGAAGGATCCGCTGTTTGAAGAAGCGGCACAGATCATCGTGCAAACCCAGCAGGGCTCCACGTCTTTGTTGCAGCGCCGAATGAAGTTGGGATACAATCGTGCCGGCAGGCTAATGGATCAGCTGGAAATGGCAGGCGTGGTCGGGCCCAATGCGGGAAGCAAAGCCAGGGAAGTACTCATCAAAACAGAGATGGAATTGCAAGAAGTACTCAATAACAGTTTTTAGCGGTTGGCAGGATATTTGCCTTTTGTTGTTAAAATTTACGGAAAGATATGAATCGTCCATTGATAAAGGTGATAGAATTACTGCTTATTTTATTGCCGCTGCTGGTAACGCCTGTAGTGGCGCAAGAGCCAACTCCATTTGGCACCAGCGATCCTGAAGCAAAAGCGATTTTGGATAAAGCGGCAAAAGAATACGCCTCTTACAATAGCTTAAAAGCCGATTTTACCCTAAAGACAACCAATGCAGAGAATAAGTTACTCGGCAGTCAGAAAGGTACAATCTGGTTGAAAGGGGATAGCTTTAAATTTCAATTGGGCGCCCAGATCGTTTTCAGCGATGGAACCACTTTATGGTCCTACAATAAGGACAATAATGAGGTACAAATAACCAACTATGAGCCGGAAAAAGGACAAATCACGCCGTCTTCTCTTTTCACCGATTTTTACGATAAAAACTTTCTTTATAGGCTTCAGGGCACATCGGAGTTAAATGGGAAAGAAGTCTATCTCATTCAGATGACTCCTTTTGATAAATCCAAGCCCTATTTCCAAATCGTGGCCCGGATCGGTAAAAACCAATATCGCCTGATGGGGATGGAGCTGTTTACAAAAGGCGGCTATCGATACAGTTATCTCATTACGTCTTACCATCCTAATGCAGCAATAAATGCATCAGAGTTTGTTTTTGATAAAACAAATTACCCGGGGGTCTCGGTAGTGGATTTAAGGATGTAAAAGGACTGGAGCAGTGTTTGCACGTATCAGGACTCATCTGCTGCGATGGTATGCCACATTCTCTTGCTTACTATCTACATTCCAGGCAATCCCCTACTACCATTGTTTACAAGCTAACGCAAGCATCTATCTATCCTGTTGGCATTGTGCACGCAATATTCTTTTTCAAGCGGCTATGGAAAAGCGGTTTGGTCATCATAGCATCTGCTTATGTTGTTTGCACCGTTGACGACACAGCACCAACACTTATTGCAAGACATACTTACACCAACTTAGCCATTTACATCCCAAAAGCTAAATATTAACTTTTAGTATGCTGCTGATTGTGAGAAGACCCCCTTCGCTATTTGATCTTGTTTAGTTCCTCGGCGGTCACAGCATAAGTAGCCGCTTTCTGCTTTTGGATGGAAACAGAAGTGGTTGTTTTTGTCTGCTCGATCTGGCTTCCATGCTTTTCAGCAACAGCATTTGGATAATAAATACCCGCAAGCGTCGGCGCAATGACCAGGGAAACAATAGAGGTCAGTTTGATTAAAATATTCATAGAGGGGCCCGAAGTATCTTTAAAAGGATCACCAACCGTATCACCGGTTACAGAAGCCTTATGATGGTCTGAACCTTTATAATGGGTTTCTCCATTGACTTCCACCCCTGCTTCAAAGGATTTTTTGGCGTTATCCCAGGCTCCGCCAGCGTTGTTTTGAAACATGCCCATCACTACACCGCTGACAGTAATACCTGCTAAGACACCGCCCAGCACCTGTGGGCCAAAGAGAAAGCCTACCACGACGGGAACAATAATGGCTACAGCTCCAGGGGCCAACATCGACCTGATAGAGGCATTGGTAGAAATAGCCACACATTTCTCGTATTCCGGTTTGGCTTTACCTTCAAGGATACCCGGTATTTCACGAAATTGTCTTCTCACTTCTTCTACCATGCTCATGGCAGCCTTACCCACCGCAGAGATCGCCATGGAGGAAAAAATAAACGGAATAACGGCTCCCACAAAAAGCCCGGCCAGAATTTTAGCCTGGTAAATGTCAATATGCTGGTCTGCCGCTACAGGAATGGCCACCCCAACGAAAGCGGCAAACAAAGCCAGGGAGGTTAATGCCGCCGAAGCGATAGCAAAGCCTTTGCCCGTAGCTGCAGTGGTGTTCCCTACTGCATCCAGGATGTCGGTACGTCCACGAACCTCTTTAGGCAATTCACTCATTTCTGCAATACCTCCTGCATTATCGGCAATCGGGCCGAAAGCGTCTATAGAAAGTTGCATGGCCGTGGTAGCCATCATACCGGAAGCGGCAATAGCCACGCCATATAGGCCGGCGAACGCAAAAGCGCCATAAATACCCGCAGCAAGGACGATCATGGGCAACAGCGTAGATTCCATACCCACGGCGAGTCCTCCAATAATATTCGTGGCGTGGCCTGTAGAGGACTGCTTCACAATGGAAAGCACCGGACGTTTGCCCATGGCCGTGTAATATTCCGTAAGTATACTCATTAACGCCCCTACTACCAATCCTACTATTACGGCACCAAATACGCCGGTAGAGGTAAAGGCGTGTCCGCGCAGTACCATATCGGAAGGCAGCATATTTACAATAATAAAGTAAGAGGCAATGGCCGTTAAGATAACTGCTATCCAGTTTCCTAGGTTCAGGGCCTTCTGAACGTCTCCGTTTTCATTTTTAATGCTTACGAAATAGGTTCCCAGAATAGACAACAAAGTGCCTACACCTGCGATGACCATCGGTAAAATAACCGGAGACAAACCACCGAAGGCGTCCTGGGCTTGGATTTCACGGCCTAAGACTACCGTACCGATGATGGTAGAAACAAAAGAACCAAAAAGATCAGCTCCCATACCCGCTACATCGCCCACGTTATCGCCTACATTATCGGCTATAGTTGCCGGATTCCTGGGGTCGTCTTCCGGGATACCGGCTTCCACTTTTCCAACCAGATCAGCCCCTACATCAGCGGCTTTGGTATAAATCCCGCCACCTACACGAGCAAACAAGGCAATACTTTCCGCGCCGAGCGAGAAACCCGTCAATGCCTCCAATGCTTTGGTCAGGCTGTCCCGGGATTGCAAAATCCCCATGTCGTTGTATACACCGAAGAAATGCAAAAATATGATCAATAAAGCACCCAGTCCCAATACCGCCAGGCCGGTCACCCCCAATCCCATAACGGAACCACCTTTAAAAGAGACACTTAATGCCTTAGGCAGGCTGGTTTTAGCTGCTTCCGCCGTCCTGACATTGGCCTTTGTAGCGATACGCATGCCATTGAATCCGGCAAAGGCCGACAATATCGCCCCTAAAACAAATGCAATGGAAATGGTCCAGCTCGAATCTGGATTGATATAACCCATATAGCCCAATAAAATAGCAGCGATGATAACAAAGTAAGTAAGGGCCTTATATTCCGCTTTTAAAAAAGCCATGGCGCCGTTGGAAATATGGTTAGCCAACTCTGCCATTTTCTCCGAACCGGAACTTTTACGGCTGACCCAAGCACTCTTTAACGCCATAAAAATCAACGCAATAATTCCCATCAGGGGAATGAGGTACAAAAAATTACTCATAGCTTGTTATTAATCAATTATTAAATTCTGGTGGGCGCAAAGGTAATAGGAAAAATAGAATAGCTCACCAATAAATTAAAAATTACTGGTACAACGGTTTTGCCGATCAATTAGTCTGACAGAAAAAAGGCTTTTTTTTCTGAGTCGGCCTAAAAATCGGATTATTGATCAGAAAAAACACAGGGCCTCGAAAGATAGCCGGGACTTCCCAAACCACGACCTGCACCAACGAGAACGACCATCGGTTATTTTTGCATAGCGTGGCCTACCACACGGAAAACCAGATGTACTTAACCTCTTTGCCCAGCTCGGTTATTTTTGCATAGCGTGGCCTACCACCCGTCCCCTCGTTTCTGGCAGACAAAAGAGGACAGCTCAAATGCAGATATCATTGACTGTTATGGCTTTACATTTCGCGGGAAACTTAAAAAATAGGCTTGGCCCGATCAGGGCATTCAGCAAGGATTTTTTTAAGGCACAAGAGTAAAAAAAGCAGTTTACATTCCGGAGGCAAAGCCGATGGATTTCACGCGCCACCCCTACATAAGGAAATCAAAAAAAGTTTGTTTAAAGGGTTGTTTTGCGATAAAATCAAACTATCTTTGCGGCAAATTTCGAACACGGAATCATGACAAAACCCTTTAAATACAGTTGGACAGGCCTTTTGACGGTTTTTTTCTTGATTTTTTTCTCCTTTTCCTATGCGCAGCCCGGACACCCGGGAGCTGAAAATGGCAACCACCAGGAAAATCAGGCGGAGGAAGAAAGTGGTTTTGACGCCAATGCCGTGATCCTGGAACATGTCAAGGACTCGCATTACTGGCATTTCTTTTCTATTAACGGACATGACGTTTCCTTGGCCTTGCCCGTTATAATATATGTACCCAAATCCGGATTTTCGATTTTCATGTCTTCCCGGTTTCATCATGGAGAAGCTATCTATAAAGGGTTTAAAATGCTTACTCCGGAATACATTGCAAAATATAAGCTATCCAAAAATTCTTATTTTCCGGGCAGTATCATAGCCGTGAATGCGGACGGCTCTCCAAATTTATTCGTTCCCGTATATGACCTGTCTCTTACCAGGAATGTCTTGCAAGCCATGCTCTCCGCTATTCTACTTATTTTAATATTCGTAGGCATTGCTAAAAAATATACCCGGAATCCCCATAGAGCACCGAGTGGTTTTCAAAACGCAATCGAGCCATTCGTTCTGTTTATTCGGGATGACGTTGCCCGTCCCTATCTGGAAGACAAAGCCGATAAATACCTGCCGTTTTTACTGACCATATTTTTCTTTATCTGGATTAATTCCTTATTGGCTTTAATACCGGGATCGGCGAACGTTGCAGGTAACCTGGCATTTACAGGGGCGCTGGCGGCATTCTCCTTTGTCTATATTTTGATTAGCACCAATAAATATTACTGGCAGCATATTGCATGGCCCCCCGGTATACCGGTTTGGGTGAAGCCAATTTTGATCCCTGTGGAAATTCTCGGTATATTCACTAAGCCTTTTGCTTTGATGATCCGTCTTTTTGCCAATATGCTGGCCGGACATATGATCATTTTGAGTATTATCTCATTGATCTTTATTTTTGGTGGAATGATCGCTGCAGCAGGATGGGGATTTTCAGTTATTTCAATCCTATTTACGGTGTTCATGTATTTTGTGGAATTGCTGGTAGGGTTGATTCAGGCGTTTATTTTCGCTAATTTGTCTGCTTTGTTTATCGCACAAGCATTTGAACATGGTCCGCATCACCGGCTGGAAGATGAAGAAGTGGTCTTATAGAAACAGGACGAAACGGTAAAACAGCTTCCTGGATTCAAGATGGCGGAAATTAATAAATACGGATTTTTTTAATCATCATAAAAACAAACCATTATGACAATTTTGAGTATTTTGTTCCTTGCTGCCAGTGGTCTGGCAAAAGTCGGAGCTGGTGTAGGTGCAGGATTGGCTGCTATTGGTGCCGGCATTGGTATTGGCCAGATTGGTAAAGATGCCATGAACGCCATCGCCCGCCAACCCGAAGTAGCCGGAGAGATCCGCTCCAACATGATCGTGATGGCTGCTTTGATTGAAGGGGTTGCCCTCTTTGCTGTCGTAGTAGCTATTCTGGCTTTGTTTGTTTAAGGAATGAAACAGGTTATCTTACTGCATTCAGAGCACAGGGCCGAGAATGCAGTAAGTTTTTAAAATGAATTAACTAATATAACATGGATTTACTTAGCCCAAGTATAGGATTGTTCTTTTGGATGGCCATCATCTTTCTGCTGACGCTGGTCATTTTACGTAAGTTTGCATGGAAACCTATTTTGAAAATGCTGTCGGAGCGCGAGAAAGGCATTGCAGACTCTATAAAAACAGCCGACCGCATAAAGGCTGAGATGGCTCAGATGAAATATGAGCATGAAGAGATGTTAAAAGAGGCCAGGGTCGAACGCAGTCGTATTTTGAAGAGCGCTAAGGAAGCGAAAGATCAAATGATCAATGAGGCTAAAGAACAGGCTAAATCGGAAGCTAAAAAGATCATTGAAGATGCGCAAGTGGCCATCAATAATCAAAAAATGGCCGCCCTCACGGATGTTAAAAATCAGGTGGGCAACCTTGCTGTGGAAGTAGCGGAAAAGATTCTCCGTAAGGAACTAAGCGAAGGAAATGCACAACAAGACTATATCCGTCAACTGGCTTCGGAAATTGAACTCAACTAAATTAATGGTTTAAACTTATTTTAATAAACAGCAGATATGCCTAATCCTCGTTTGGCTGCGCGTTATGCAAAATCTCTTACTGATCTGGCTGTAGAAACCAACCAGCTGGAACAGGTATTTCAGGACATGAACCGTTTGGACGAAACCTGCGACAGCAGCCGGGAATTGGTCAGTTTTCTTAAAAGTCCGGTAATTAATGCAGATAAAAAAGAGAAGATATTCACCACAATATTTGGTGACAGTCTATCTGAACTCAGTCGAAAATTTGCTGTACTGCTTATTAAAAAAGGAAGAGAAGGTTTTCTGCCGGAGATTGCCAAAGCTACTATTCGCCAGTACCGTAAGATCAAAAATATCAGGCAGGTAAGCATAACCACCGCGGTTCCGTTGTCCGAAGAACTGAAGTTATCGATAACGGCAAAAATTAAAAGTGAGATTCCAGATCAGCAGATAGAATTGCTTACGAAAGTAAAAGAAAAACTGATCGGTGGATTTGTCCTGGAAACAGAGAACACCGTTTTTGATGCAAGCATTGCCCGGGATCTGCATGATATCAAAAAGCAGTTCAATAAAAATATATACATCGCCGAAATTTAGCCCATACAAGATAAAACATAATTAAGAAAAACCAATACAACAAGTTACAGCTATGACTGAAATAAAACCTGATGAAATATCTGCGATATTACGTCAACAACTTAGCAACTTTAATGCCTCTGCTGACCTGGAAGAAGTAGGTACTGTTCTTCAGGTTGGAGACGGAATTGCACGAATTTATGGCCTTAATAATATTCGTTCCGGAGAATTGGTTGAATTTGAAAACGGGCTAAAGGCCATTGCACTGAATCTCGAAGAAGATAATGTGGGTGTCGTATTGATGGGCGAGTACAATGAGATCAAAGAAGGGGCAACGGTTCGCCGTACGGGCCAGATCGCTTCGATAAAAGTAGGAGAAGGCATGGTGGGACGCGTGGTGAATACATTGGGAGAACCTATTGACGGTCAAGGTCCTTTGAGTGGAGAACTTTATGAAATGCCGATTGAGCGCAAAGCGCCGGGCGTGATATTTCGTGAGCCAGTAAAAGAACCGCTCCAAACCGGTATTAAAGCCATTGATGCCATGATACCTATTGGTCGGGGCCAGCGTGAGTTAATCATTGGCGACCGCCAGACGGGTAAAACGGCTATTGCTATTGATACGATCATCAATCAGAAAGAATTTTACGAAGCCGGACAGCCGGTTTATTGTATTTATGTGGCCGTGGGACAAAAAGCGTCTACGGTAGCACAAGTAAGAAAAACACTTGAAGAACGCGGTGCACTTGATTATACAACTATCGTTTCAGCTTCTGCCTCCGACCCGGCTCCCTTACAGTTCTACGCGCCGTTTGCAGGGGCTGCTATCGGAGAATATTTCCGGGATACGGGACGTCCAGCCCTCATCATTTATGACGACCTTTCCAAACAAGCTGTCGCCTATCGTGAGGTATCCCTGTTGCTCCGCCGTCCCCCGGGTCGTGAAGCCTATCCAGGTGATGTGTTTTACCTGCACTCCCGTTTGCTGGAACGTGCCGCAAAAATCATTACCAATGATGAGATCGCAAGCCGCATGAATGACTTGCCTGAAGCGCTTAAAGGTAAAGTAAAAGGAGGGGGGTCTCTAACTGCGCTTCCCATTATTGAAACACAGGCCGGTGATGTGTCCGCTTATATCCCTACCAATGTGATATCGATTACAGACGGGCAGATATTCCTGGAATCCGATTTGTTTAATGCCGGTATACGTCCAGCCATTAATGTAGGTATTTCAGTAAGTCGTGTGGGGGGTAGTGCGCAGATTAAATCCATGAAAAAAGTGGCCGGTACACTGAAACTGGACCAGGCACAATATCGTGAAATGGAGGCATTTGCCAAGTTCGGAAGTGATATGGATGCGGCTACAAAATCTATTTTAGACAAAGGGGCCCGCAATGTCCAGATCCTTATACAGGGTCAATTTTCACCGCTTCCGGTAGAAAAGCAGGTAGCTATCATCTATTTGGGAACAAACGGACTGATTTCTGAGGTACCACTGGATAAGGTACGCGAATTCGAAGAAGCTTTCCTGACAGAAATGGAAGCACAATTGCCCGATGTTCTCGCTGAATTTAAAAAAGGAAAACTACCCGAAGAGGGCATTGAAAAAATGATAGATCTTGCCAACGGCATTATTCCTCAATTCAAAGCTGAATAATAAATTAACCTAAAATGTCATCCCGGTTTCTTTCTTGAGACCGGGATTTTTTTTGGCCAAAACAACCCTTTTACGCATTGTGATTATCTACTATATCTGTGTAGTCTGTTAAATTTTGAGTAACTTTGAGCATTGCTCCAAATAATGAACTTATGATCAAACAAAAATTTGCCTCCCTTAAAGCACAGGGAGAATCCGTTAAAAAATTGCCCTTTTCTATAAGGATATTATTAGAAAACGCGTTAAGAAACCATGATGGTTTTGGTATTACAGATGAACACATAGAAACGTTAAAAAACTGGCAACCCAAGGGGGTGGATAAGGAGATCCCCTATAAGCCGGCCCGCGTATTGATGCAGGATTTTACCGGTGTTCCCAGTGTAGTTGATATTGCTTCTATCCGTGCAGAAGCTTCCCGTAAAGGAAAAGACGGAAGTAAAATTAATCCGGCTATCCCGGTCGATTTGGTTATAGATCACTCCGTACAAGTCGATTTCTTCGGTACGGAATACGCCTATAAGAAAAATGTTGAATTTGAATACGAACGCAATAAAGAGCGGTATCAGCTTTTAAAATGGGCACAACAAGGGCTCGAAAACTTTACGGTCGTTCCCCCGGGAATGGGTATTTGTCACCAGGTCAACCTAGAACATTTAGCTAAAGGGATCATTGAAAGAGATGGCTGGGCATTCCCAGATACCCTGGTAGGAACAGACTCACATACCCCCATGGTCAATGGTATCGGTGTACTCGGATGGGGTGTAGGGGGAATCGAAGCCGAAGCGGCACTGCTCGGACAACCCATCTATTTCTCCTGTCCAGAAGTTATCGGACTGAAACTAACTGGAAAACTGGAAGAAGGTATAACTGCTACCGATATGGTATTGGCTATCACCGATTTATTGCGTCGTTATGGGGTTGTTGGTAAATTTGTGGAAGTATTTGGCGAGGGTTTGAACCATTTAACGGTTCCGGATCGCGCGACTATTTCCAATATGTCGCCGGAATTCGGTTGTACCGTAACTTATTTTCCTATTGATGATCAAACCCTGGAATACATGCGTCGGACCAACCGCTCTTCAGGGCAAATTCAGTTGGTGGAAGACTATTGTAAGGAAAATTTATTGTGGCGTACCGGAGAGGAAGAAATTACTTATTCTGATGTATTGGAATTGAACTTATCTGAACTGGAACCTGCTGTTGCGGGTCCAAAGCGTCCTCAGGACAAGATTCTGGTTAAAGACCTGCATGAAAAATTTGGCGAGCTTCTCTCCGATGAATTTAATCGTAAATACGTACCTATCCCGGAGCGACGGGAACATGCGTGGCTGTCAGAAGGCGGATCCGGGACAGAATTCACCTTTAGTCTTAAGGAAGAAGCATCCGATGTTGCTGTAGAAGTAGAGGACCTGCATACGGTCCGTATGAAGCTGAAAAACGAGGAATATTTATTAAGCGATGGCAGCATCGCCATCGCAGCGATTACCAGCTGTACCAATACCTCCAACCCTAGTGTAATGGTAGGAGCTGGACTAATCGCACGCAACGCGGTGGCCCGCGGATTGGATTCAAAGCCCTGGGTGAAAACCAGCATGGCTCCGGGCTCTAAAGTAGTTACCCAATATCTAACCCGCTCAGGCCTTATCGAAGATCTGGAAGCACTGCGTTTTCATACGGTGGGATATGGTTGTACTTCCTGCATTGGAAATAGCGGACCATTGCCGCCTCATGTGGCAAAGGCAGTGGAGGAAGATAAGTTGGTGGTGGCCTCGGTACTGTCCGGCAACCGAAATTTTGAGGCCCGTGTACACCCTCAGGTAAAAATGAACTTCTTGATGTCTCCCATGCTTGTGGTAGCCTATTCTCTTGTGGGACGCGTAGATATTGATCTGACTACAGAGCCGTTGGGAACTGATCCCAACGGGGAGAAGGTCTACCTCAAAGATATCTGGCCGACCCAGGAGGAGATTAATAAAGTTATTTTGGAATCGCTGAATCCCAACGATTTTAAAGAAACCTATGATGTGATCTATGACGGGGAAGAACAATGGCAAAGCCTTGAAGCTCCCTCAGGAAAAGATTACCAGTGGGATGAAAGCTCGACATATATACGAGAAGTACCTTTTTTCAAAAATCTACCTGAAAAGCCTTCCGAACCACAAGACATTGAAAAGGCCCGTGTATTGTTAAAGCTGGGAGATTCCGTAACGACAGATCATATTTCTCCGGCCGGTTCCTTCAGTGAAAGCTCTCCTGCAGGACAGTATCTGAAAGAACATGGCGTAGAGCGCCGTTTATTTAACTCTTATGGTTCCAGAAGAGGGAACCATGAGGTCATGATGCGGGGTACTTTTGCCAATGTTCGGATCAAAAACCAGATCGCCAACAAAGAAGGCGGTTATACTACGCATTTCCCCGATAACGTGGAGATGACCGTATTCGATGCGGCGATGAAGTATGAAGAAGAAAAAGTCCCCTTAGTCGTTATTGCCGGCAAAGAATACGGCAGTGGCTCTTCAAGAGACTGGGCCGCAAAAGGTACAATTCTTCTGGGCGTAAGAGCAGTCATCGCAGAGAGCTACGAACGCATTCACCGCAGCAACTTGCTTTGTATGGGCGTATTGCCGTTGGAATTTACGGGAAGTGATAATGCAGCTTCTTTAAAGCTCGATGGCAAAGAAACCTATACCATTTCAGGTATTAGCGACGGACTGACCCCTGGTAAGAAGCTGAAAATTGTAGCTGAAAAAGACAATGGTGAAAAAGTAGAATTCGAAGTAAAATGCCGGTTAAATTCTGCCATCGAAGTAGATTATTATAAAAACGGTGGTATTCTTCAGTACGTTCTTCGCGATTATCTGAAGAAATCCTAACACAGACAAGGGACTGAATGCTGATCTTTATGCTTCTTTTTGTTTTCGTCGGGAGAAAATGGGGATTTTTCCCTATTGGTTACCGGTTTTGCGAAAAACTGAACGGGGCAATAAAGATCAGCGTTTAAAAAAGTTATTCTCCATCTTGCCTTAAGGCAAAAGCAGCTTCCGGGCAAGAGAGCGATCAGGTTAGTTGCATGGAAATGTTAGCCCGCGTGGAAAAACAGTCGTTAAAATCACTGGTTAACAAAGCCTTCCCTTGTCGAAACGTACCCCTTCCGGCAAATATTGCCACTGTAAAAAAATCTATCCCTGTTGATAAGGCAATATTTAATGGTCTTCCGGCCAGAGAGAAGATTTTCATATTTCAGCCAAATTGCAGGCCATGGCCTGCTCCAATGCCACTCCATGCGCAATATCAATCTGAGAATTAAATATAGGGCCGCTGCACCAACCGCTATGGCACATGATCGGATCCTGCACCTGCTCCCCCGGCCCCAAATCGCTATACGTCTGATTTATTCGAAAAAAAGCCAGCTGGGTATAGCACCGAAGTGTATTTTGTGCAAATGCAGTATATTGAGCTGTTAAATGCAGGACAAATTAGCTTGAGAAAAAGATCTATTTTAGACTCATTTAATTTTTGCCGGACAAAGTAGACAATGCAAGCGGGTTTATAACTAACAGCTGTTCAGTCACTATTCTTAATTACATATCTAAGCCATAGCCCATGAGTAATATCAAGCAAGAATTCAGAAGGCAATTTCAATTGGAGCGCATCATATTTTTCAGTGATGCGGTATTTGCCATCGCCATTACGTTGCTGATCATTGAGCTGCAACTTCCCGAGGTAACGATACAAACCAATGGAGATCTGTTACACGCATTGGGTACCATTTTACCAGATATCTTTGGATTTGTGATCAGTTTCTTTCTGATTGCCAGTTTTTGGAATCATCACCATAGTATTTTTGGCTATGTAAAAAATTTTGACACCGGATTGATCTGGCTGAATCTGATGACGTTGTTCTTTATTGTACTTATTCCCTTTACCACTACCTTATTGGGCTCTTACGGTAATCTGCTTGCTTCTACTACCATTTACACCATTAACATCCTCGGGGTAGGTGTTATGTTCTTTTTAATCTTGCGTCATATTTCTCGGAAGGGGGCAGCCCTTTCAATAGGGTTGGAGAACAAAAAATTTCGAAAAGGACTTTATTTGTTTTCGCTTACCATTCCTGCATGGATTTTAATCTGCTGGGTAATCGGGCTGGTAACCGCACCCGGTATAGGAGACTTTTTTCTCTTCGGGTTAAGCTTTGTTATTCCATTTTCTAAGAAAAAGTTTCTTTCTGGCAGGAATATCAAATAAATTCGCTTTTTTTATAAAAAAAATCTACTTTAGCCCCTGTTTATTTAAACCTTTATTTTTCACATTATTGTATTTTTATGAACCTGCGCTTAATTGACTATCTGATCATTGGATTGTATTTTTTGTTTGTATTAGGGATTGGCATTATTATCAAAAGAAAAGTAAAAACCAGTGGAGATTTTTTAATGAGTGGCCGGTCGATTCCTTTATGGATCACCAGTCTGGCTTTCATCTCAGCAAATCTTGGGGCCCAGGAAGTCTTAGGTATGGCAGCTTCTGGAGCGGAATACGGGATCATGACCAGTCACTTCTACTGGCTGGGGGCTATTCCCGCTATGGTATTTCTCGGCATCTTTATGATGCCTTTTTATTATGGCAGTGAGGCACGCTCTGTACCGGAATACCTTGCGAAGCGATTCGATGAAAAAACAAGAGGATTTAATGCGTTCACTTTTGCCGCAATGACGATTTTTTCTTCCGGCATCTCCTTGTATGCGTTGGCCTTGCTTTTTGAGGTTATCCTAGGATGGAGTTTTGAATTTTCTATCCTGCTTGCCTCTGGCATTGTCTTGGCCTATACCTTTCTGGGTGGCTTGACCAGCGCCGTTTACAATGAAGTACTTCAGTTTTTTCTGATCGTTCTGGGCATTGCGCCCCTGGTATACATTGGCTTGAATCATGTAGGCGGATGGGATGGTATTGTACAGCGGCTACCGGACGCCATGACTCATACCTGGAAATATATGGGCGACGCGTCGGATAACCCGATGGGCGTAAATTGGTGGCAATTGGCGATGGGACTTGGTTTTGTACTTTCTTTCGGATATTGGTGTACAGACTTCCTTGTCGTGCAACGGGCTATGGTCACCCGAAACATGCGTTCGGCACAAAGCACGCCATTGATCGCTGCATTTCCGAAAATGCTCATGCCATTTATTGTCATTATTCCCGGGTTAATAGCCGCTGCCATGGTTGCTATGAATTCTGGGTATGTGATACCTGAAGGCCCGGGTGGAACAACTAATTACAATATGGTATTGCCCTCTTTGTTAAATGAATTTTACCCGAGCGGCATCCTAGGGGTGGGACTAACCGCTTTATTCGCTTCTTTCATGTCAGGAATGGCTGGGAATGTAACGGCTTTTAATACAGTATGGACCTATGATATATATGAATCCTATATCAAGCCCGGCAAGAGTGATAAGCATTATCTGAATGTAGGAAGATTTGCAACGGTATTTGGAATTCTGGCATCGATTGGTACCGCCTACCTGGCCAGGGGGTTTGACAATATCATGGACTTTTTGCAGCTGGTATTTGGCTTTGTAAATGCACCATTGTTCGCCACCTTTGCTCTGGGAATGTTCTGGAAGCGTTCCACCGGACATGGCGCATTTTTCGGACTGGTGAGCGGAACAGCTGCTGCGGCCCTGACCTACAATATGACTACCTCAGAAGGGAAGGGAGGTGCCATTGCGAACCTCCATCATTTCAGTTCTACAATGGCGCAAAGTTTTATGGTTGCTATTGTCGCTTTTACCACCTGTTTTATCGTCACCATAATTATCAGCCTGTTCACCAAACCGCATCCTAAGGAGAAGCTGGTAGGCCTGGTTTACAGCCTTACTCCCAAACCAAAAACAAAAGATATTGTTTGGTATAAAAGGCCAGTGTATATCGGGGTATTTATTCTGATAATAACTACTATTTTAAATTTAATATTCTTATAAAAAAAAGTTTGAATGAAAAATCTTCTTGATCTTCGGTTTATTATCGGGTTGTTCTTTTCACTTGTTGGGCTGGCACTCTTTATCGGCTCATTAAGCATGCAGGCGGGTATTGGAAAATCTGAAACGACAAACTTTTGGAGTGGTATCTTTTATATTGTATTCGGCGTGCTTATGATCATCTTATGGCTGGTGGGAAGAAATAAACCAGCGGCTGAGGAAGAAGTTGCAGATGCCCCCGTTACTTAAGGCGTAGATGCTTGTACATTATATATTTTTCAAATTATGCAGGGAAAGGTAATTGGTGCAGGAATTGGAGGGTTGGTTACCGCAATCGCGCTACAACGACGGAACCTGATTACAAAAGTATATGAAGCAAAAGATGAGCCACCGAATCAGGGTGCGGGGATTATATTGGCTGTCAACGCCATGCGTATTTTAGATAAGTTGAATCTGGCGGATGAGGTTGTGAAAAGAGGCAATGAAATTCGCAGTGTTCACATCACGGACGAAAAACTTCAGGCGCTCTCTTCCAATTTGACAGCCACCGATGTAAAAAAATATGGCACTATAAATGTAGCCATTCACAGGGCAGAGCTGCAGGATATTCTGTTAAAGGCCATATCTGCAGATTCTGTTGAATGGGGAAAAAAATGCATCCGTGTCCATGAGAAGGAGCAGAAGTGTATTTTAGATTTTGACGACGGGACAAAGGCTTATGGAGATTATGTTATTGCGGCAGACGGAATTTACTCCACCATGCGTCAACAGTTATTTCCGGACGCCATGCTAAGGGACGTAAAACAGATCTGCTGGAGGGGAATAGTCGCTTATGACCTATCCGAAAAATATCATCATCAGGCCATTGAAGCATGGGGAAGAGGAAGGCGATTTGGCTTCTCTAAGATCAACAACGACTTTACATATTGGTTTGCTGTTATTAATAAGCACGGCAATAATTTTAATTTTCGCGCCGATCTGCGAAAAGAACTACAAAAGCAATTCAACGATTTTGACCCCCTGTTTTCTCAAATGATAGCAGATACCCCGGAGACCCGCATTATCCGCAATGATCTTCAAGACTTAAAGCCTTTACGACAATGGTCGATGGGACGAACAGGACTCTTAGGGGATGCCGCCCATGCTGTCACGCCCAATCTTGGCCAGGGGGCTTGTCAGGCTGTTGAAGATGCTTGGGTACTGGCCGACCTGCTGGACGCTTCCAAAAATCCGGGCTATGCCTTCCCAAAATACCAAAAATTGAGGAAACCGGTTACCGATTATGTAGCCAAATGGTCTTATCGCGTTGGGGAAATAGCACACTATGAAAATGCATTTTTAACGTCCCTGAGAAATATAGCGATAAAGAAAACACCGCGGTCATTTTTTCAAAGACAGATCACTAAATTAATGGCACCGCGTTACGAAGCTTAGGAAAGCCCGATGCTCATAAGTTTGCGACCGTTCTCCAAAAAGTTGGAGTCGAGCGGTTAATCATAAAGGGGAAGGTTATCCTTTCAGGTGAAACCCCTGATGCAACATTGTTCAATGTAGGCTTGTAAAGCCAAAAAGTTATATTTATCTTCGCTCCGTTTTTTATTCACTTTATTAATTAAAAAAATATGCTGAAAGAAATTCAGGTTTTAGGAGAAAAGGCTACCAGAGACGGCTTTGGCGCCGGAATACAGGAATTAGGTAATGAAAATGCGGAAGTAGTAGTTTTAACGGCCGATTTGGCCGGATCTTTAAAAATCGCCCCCTTTATCAAGGAACATCCTGAACGTTTTTTTCAGTGTGGTATTTCTGAAGCTAACATGATGGGCGTTGCTGCCGGGCTCACCATTGGCGGTAAAATCCCCTACACCACCACATTTGCAAATTTCTCTACTGGACGTGTATATGATCAAATCCGTCAATCTATAGCTTATTCAAGTAAAAATGTAAAAATATGCGCTTCCCACGCGGGGCTGACGTTGGGGGAAGATGGTGCGACTCACCAGATTCTGGAAGATATCGGCATGATGAAAATGTTGCCGGGCATGGCGGTTATCGTGCCCTGTGATGCCAATCAAACCAAAGCGGCTACCAAAGCCATTGCCAATCATGAAGGTCCCGTCTACCTGCGTTTCGGCCGTCCCAAATGGCCGATTATCACTCCTGAAGATCAGCCTTTTGAGATCGGTAAGGCACAGGTACTTAACGAAGGTAAGGACATCACGATATTTGCTTGTGGCCACCTGGTTTGGAAAGCTATTGAGGCCGGAAGGGTTTTAGAAGAACAAGGCCTGAGCGTAGAATTAATTAATATTCACACCATTAAACCACTGGATACCGAAGCAGTGATTGCTTCTTTAAAGAAAACAGGCTGTGCAGTTACTTGTGAAGAACATAATGTGCTGGGAGGAATGGGTGATTACATTGCACATATTGCCGCGCAACGCTGTCCGGCTCCAATAGAATTTATCGGCACGAATGATACTTTTGGAGAAAGTGGTAAACCCAACCAGCTCCTTGCGAAATACGGGTTGGATACGCCAAACATCATAGCCGCTGCGGAAATGGCCCTGGAAAGAAAGAGTAAGCCGGTAGCTGTATGAACATCTTATTAATTGGAAACGGTGGTCGAGAACATGCCCTTGCCTGGAAGTTGCAACAGAGCCCACTTTGCGATAAACTGTATACCGCTCCAGGAAACGCCGGTACCGCGCTATGTGGGGAAAATCTGGCAGTAGATGTTAGGGACTTTGATGAAATAAAACAGATCTGTCTGGAAAAAAAGATCGATATGGTTATTCCCGGCCCGGAAGTACCACTGGTAGATGGTATAAAGGATTACCTTAAAAGTGTTGCTGCATTAAGCCATCTTCCGGTGATTGGTCCGGGAAGATCCGGGGCTCAACTGGAGGGAAGCAAAGCCTTTGCCAAGTCCTTTATGAAAAAACATCATATTCCGACAGCAGCTTACCAGGAATTTGATGCTTCTTCTTTTGAAGAAGGCCAGCAATATATACGGCAACACAGTCTTCCTATTGTGTTGAAAGCGGATGGATTGGCCGCTGGTAAGGGAGTGCTTATTTGTGAAACCCATCAGCAGGCCTTGACTGAATTTGAACAGATGCTCGGAGGAAAGTTCGGCCATGCCGGAAGTAAAGTGGTGGTAGAACAATTTCTGGAGGGAATTGAATTGTCGGTTTTTGTATTGACGGACGGGAAAGACTATCTGGTACTGCCTGAAGCTAAGGATTATAAAAGAATAGGAGTGGGTGATACCGGATTGAATACCGGAGGGATGGGGGCAGTTTCGCCAGTACCTTTTGCCGATGAGGCTTTCCTGCAAAAAATAGAATCAAAGATTATCCAACCCACTATCCAGGGTATTCAAACCGACGAGTTGGATTATACCGGTTTTATCTTTTTTGGGCTGATCAAAGTAGGGGAGGAGCCCTATGTTATCGAATATAACTGCAGAATGGGTGACCCCGAAACGGAGGTAATAATGCCCCGCATCTTAAATGATCTGGTGGAATTGTTCATCGCTGTGGCAAAAAACACTCTTTCCCGACACAGCATCCAGGCTAATCCGTTGGCCGGCGTAACCACCATCGTAGTTTCAGGCGGCTATCCCGAGGCTTATAAAAAAGGCATGAAAATCGCGTTACCTGAAACAACCGAAAATGAAATTCTCTTTTATGCGGGGGCCGTTGAAAAAGAAGGTGAAATTGTCACCAACGGCGGACGTGTTATGGCTGCTACCGTATTAGCCGAAGATCTGCGAACGGCCATGCACAAATCTAAAAGCCTTGCCAGGAAGATTGAATTTGACGGGAAATATTTCAGACAGGATATTGGCTGGGAGTTCAGTTAAATTCCCTACCCGCTGACGACAATCCCTCAGGATAGCAGGGTAACCTCTTCACAGGTGGCTGACATTTTCTTCTTACCTTGTGGCCGTTAATAGGAAAATTTAAACGCCGACATACATGCTCCGAAAAATTGCGTATGGGCTCTTAATAGGTCTTTTATTCTTCCAAACCACCGCTGCCCAAAAAGTAGATCCCGCCCACCGTGCAGACTGGTTCAGAGAAGCCAAATTTGGTATGTTTATTCACTTTGGCTTATATAGTATATTGGGAGGAACATACAATGGGCATACTTTACCGGACACCACCTTTCCACACGGGAAGAGTTGGTATGCAGAATGGATTCAACAAAGACTCGATGTGCCCGACGAAGTCTATCGCAATCTGGTTAAACGATTCAATCCTGTAAATTTCGACGCAGATAAATGGATACGGGAGGCCCGGGATGCAGGCATGAAATATTTTGTCATAACAGCCAAACATCATGACGGTTTTGCCTTATGGGACTCAAAAGTTTCCGATTACGACCTGGGCAGTACACCATATCAAAAAGATATCTTGGGTGAATTGGCCAAAGCCTGCAGAAAATACGGTCTAAAGTTCGGTTTTTACTATTCGCACTGTGAAGACTGGGATCATCCTGGAGGGGCCAAGCCGCATTGGCTGCCGAGGGTGAGCGAGACCGGTTTTGAACAATACTGGAATGGGAAGTGCCTACCCCAGGTCAAAGAATTGATCAATCGCTACCATCCCGATCTTTTTTGGTTTGATACATGGGGGGATGAACAGGAGAAAATTTTCATCAATGAAGAAAGACGAGACCAGTTGATTGCATTAATCAGAAAGCTGGCACCTGACTGCCTGATCAATGGACGGATTTCTTACCTGAACCCTGGCAACGAGGTAGATTTCTTGGAAATGATGGATAACACTTATCCGGATTCTTTATTAAGCAAACCCTGGCAGACCCCTGCAACCATGGTGCACTCCTGGGGCTGGCATTCCAAAGATTATCATTGGAAAACAGCACAGCAAATGGTCTCTTTCCTTGTCAGCAACGTATCAAAAGGTGGTAATTATCTGCTTAATGTTGGTCCCAAACCGGACGGTACTTTTCCAAAAATGGCTATTCGCAGATTACGGGAAATCGGTGGTTGGATGGTTGCTAATGGAGCGGCTATACACGGCGCACATCCTGTAAAAAAAGCTGCACCAGCGGGTGTGGTTTTTACACAAAAGCAAAAGGAGAATAGGAACATTTACGTATGCCTGGTAAAAAAACAGCCCAATCGACTTGTCCTTCCATTCGAGTATGATAAGGTCGCAAGCTGCTCTCTGCTGCAATCATCCATGCCCATCAAATATGAAAAAAGCAATGAGGGTGAAGTTGCTTTGACTTTACCGGAGAAAGTAGCTGCTCTATATGATGGAGTACAGGTGATTAAACTGGAGCTTTCCGATCATGAATAAGATGTTAAAATAACATTGATATCAGGTAAAATACTAATAGCATTAATAAGTAATGTGTTGTAATATTGTTGCAGGATAATCAATTGGTTGCCTATGTCAGCATTTCGACCAGATGAAGCTTATTTGCTAGAAGGATTAAGGGAAGGCGATCCGGTAGTATTTCGACTTATTTACCGCTTGTATTGGCAAAAACTATACAACATGGCTTATCACTACCTGTCTAATGAAACAGACGCGGAAGATATTGTCCAGGACGTCTTTATTTCACTGTGGTTCCGAAGAGAACGTATTCAAATCAATGTAGCGCTGGAAAATTACCTGGTACGTTCGGCAAAATACACTGCTTTTTTTTACCTCAAACTAAAAAAAAAATACAAAGAATCGTTACAAGCAGCACCTTCCTTAACCGTTTCCAACGATACGGAAGAACAAATCTATTACAAGGGGCTGTTGGAACAAATTCAGACTATTTTCGAGTCAACTTCTCAAAAAACAAAAGAAATTTTTTATCTGAATCGCTTCAACGGATTAACTTACAAAGAGATCGCGGAGCACCTTCATATATCGGTCAAGACCGTAGAGTATCATATTTCACAAGCCTTGAAATTGATCACAGTCAATGGGCTCGGGTAAAGACGTTAGGAACCGATGTGAAAAATCAGAATACCAGTTGCTGACGATATTATTTCGATTTCTCCTCTGGGCATTCTCTTTGTCGCATTTTCCGTTTTATCCAGACGGTATAGGTTTTCGACTTATTCTCCCGACATTGCCGGTTCAAACCTGGGATACAGTAGATGATGTGTTTAAAAATTCCTGTCACCTGAAAGCAGAGGCCTTTAGCATCCTATGCGCCTAACTATCGATTTCCCTATAGCAACAGCTCATTACTTTCTCTTATTGAAATGAACCCAAAGGTATTTTCAAGAATAGATCCCGTGGAAATTTAATAAAAGAAAAAAATATTTTTTTATTCTAATTAATTATTGTATATTCTCGCCACTTCAAAAAGCTATACAGGGTCTGCAGTACCTTGTAGGATGCGCTCGAAGGCTTATTATTTATGCTTTTAAATTTCTAAAATTGGACAAAATTACTGTTATTGTACCTGCTCATAATACCGGCAGGTTCATTGCAAAGACCCTTTACTCCGTTATTGCACAAACCTATACAAACTTTGAAGTCCTTGTAATTGATGACGGGTCTACCGACCATACTTATGATGTAGCCTCATCTGTGAAGGACAATAGGATAAAAGTATTTCGAACATCACATGAAGGACTGTCTGCCGCAAGAAACTACGGATTGAAAAAAGCGAGTGGAGATTTCATTTATTTTTTAGATTCCGACGATTGGATAGAACCTGATCTTCTGGATAAGAACCTAAATTGCTTGAAAAAAGAATGTCTGGAATTCGTCATTTGGGGCTATTACAGAGATTTTCTGAACGCAAAAGAAAAATTAATTTCTACCTCTGAATCTATCCCGCAAAATATGCGCATTATAAAAGGTCGCAGTAAATATGTGCTAGATGGCAACCATTTGGATCTACTGGGTTATGCCTGGAACAAATTATACAGGAAATCGTTCTTAGAGCGGCACCGACTCCAATTTGAAGTGGGCACGTCTCTCATAGAGGATGTGTTATTCAATTCTCAAGTCATAATGCATAGTAGGGTGATCCGGTTTATAGACAAGGGCTATTACCATTATATCAATAGACCCGAGAAAAGCTTAATAAGTACTTTTCGGTTCAACGCTTTTGAACTAATAAAAAGACGAAGAGATATCTTAGAAACATGGGTCAAGCCGTGGAAGATAAAGAATGGAAAAGAAATGCTGAGTTATTCTTTTATCACCGGAATCCGTTATTGCATGTATAATTTGTTTGGCTTCGAGAACCAACTGAGTTACCATGAGAAAAAGGAATACGTAAAAAAGATGTTCGCTGATCCGGTAACCAGGCAATCCCTGGCTCATTTTGTCCCTGATTCCCATGAATTGGTTCTGTATAAGAAAATAATTGAACATAAAATGGTAGATGTAGCTTGTGAACGATTAACCAGTAAGGGAATCGGAAGTCTATTAGAAGACGTAAAAAAATCAATAAATCCGCAAATCAATAAAACGAACAAAGCAGAAGCTGTCAATGGGGCCGACCGGAGCCCTTATAGAAAAACCTCGACTTCTCCTGGATAACCAGCAGCAAGTTCGTTAAAACATTACCGACTACGCTCTTTAATTATCTATATCGGCACTTCCCGTTTCATACGAGTGAACGGATAGGCGACTGCATCCCAGAGACCACAGCATTTGGGCTTTATAAAAGTGGAGCGTAAAACCCACTGATGCCGATAGGCTCGGTGGGATGTA
>CAYXRN010000003.1:0-57549 GCA_964467635.1 uncultured Chitinophagaceae bacterium
TACGCCTACGAAGGAAACAATACAGTGGGAGGATGGAAACGAATATCCGTTAATCAAGCTGGAAATTTCAAATACATCACATCCCTTTTATACCGGGAAGAATGTATTGGTAGATACGGCAGGACGTATTGACAAGTTCCGCAGACGTTACGGGCAGAAAGCCAAACAGGCCAAGTAGCCTGCGGCAGCGTAATCATAACTTTTTAAAAAGGTCTTCTTATTGTGGAAGACCTTTTCTATTTTTGTCCTGTGGCTGCTTATATTTTATACGATACCGATGAGCGGAAAAAACTTTATCCCTTTACTTTGACCAGACCCGTGGCCGATTGTCGAATAGGTATCATGACCATAAGGGAAAAATGGGAGCGAATACTTGGAGAACCGACCTCTACCTACACGACGAAGACTTTAAGCGCGCTTTTCCCTTTACAGGAAGAGGAAGACAATTACTGGATCTATGGGGGGCTTTTACCGGATGAAAACCTGGTGAAAGTCTTAAAGTCGCTACCAAAAGAGACGGCATTGTCGGTTGATGGTCAGATAGTTATGAGAAGAAGTCGGTATTTTTCTTTAACTGATGAAATACCAGTAAAAAAGTATACTGAAGCTTGTTTGCTTATTCGCTATCCGTGGGAACTGTCCCAACGGAACCGGGAGGCCTTGCAAAGGGATTATGCCTTAATGGCAAGGCGGGAAGCGCCGCCGGCATTGGGGGCGGATGTTCGGCTGATCGGCAGAGAAAATGTGTTTATTGAAAAAAGCGCTGCTGTGCTATGCTCCACGATAAATGCTTCTACAGGGCCGGTTTACATCGGGAAAAACGCGCTGATTATGGAAGGGTGTCACATCCGCGGGCCTTTTGCCCTGGGAGAAGGAGCGGTGGTAAAAATGGGTACGCGCATTTACGGCGCGACCACGATCGGCCCTTTTTCTATGGTTGGCGGAGAGATCAATAACAGCGTTATCTTCGGTTATTCCAATAAAGCACATGACGGCTATATCGGTGATTCTGTTTTAGGGGAATGGTGTAATTGGGGAGCGGGGACTACCTGTTCGAATTTAAAAAATAGTGTCCAGGATATACACATAAAAATAGCCGGACAGCGAATCAATGTCGGAAAGAAGTGTGGCGTTATGATGGGCGATTTCTCCCGTACGGCTGTTCAGACAAGGATTAATTCGGGAAGCCTGATCGGTGTTTCCGCGCACTTGTCTGGAACGGATTTTCCGCTTAAAAATATTCCGTCCTTTTTTTGGAACTCAAAAGAAAAATACCTGTTGAAAAAGGCATTAAGAGATGCAGCCAACTGGATGCAACTCAAAGGAAAAACACTGAGCGACGAACAGAAAGACTTGTTAAGCGCTCTTTATGAAAGTGATCAACATTAATCGCTTCAAGAGCGATGTATATACTTTTAACTCTTAAACCATTAAACAAAACGTATGAGAAAAAAAATTGCGGCCGCGAATTGGAAAATGAACCTGACGCTGAAGGAAGGGAAAAATTTGGTACAAGAAATAGTAGATTCAGGAGTGCGCCTGTCAGACCATCAGGAGATGATTCTATGTGTACCCATGCCCTACGTGGCGGAAGTGAAAAAAATAGTAAAAAACTATCCGCATATTTATGTGGGAGCTCAAAACGTCGCGGACCATGCTTCCGGTGCCTATACGGGAGAAACTTCTGCAGCTATGCTGCAATCGGTAGGTACTGATTATGTGATTATCGGTCATTCGGAGCGCCGGAACTATTATGGGGAAACCAATGCTATGTTGAAAGATAAGGTTACCCTCGCTTTGGCGCACAAGCTCAAGCCCATTTTTTGTTGTGGAGAGCCATTGGAGGTCAGGGAAAAAGAGGAACAAAATACTTTTGTTGAAAAACAATTACAGGAGAGTGTTTTTGAACTAACAGCAGCTGACTTTAAGCCATTAGTAATAGCTTATGAACCAATCTGGGCGATTGGTACCGGCAGGACAGCTTCTCCCGAGCAGGCCGAAGAAATGCACGCATTCATTCGTTCTTGTATAGCCAAAAAATATGGCAATGAAACCGCTATTCATACAACCCTGCTGTACGGGGGAAGTTGTAAACCCGAAAATGCGGCAGCGCTGTTCTCTTGCCCGGATGTGGATGGTGCATTGATAGGAGGGGCCTCTCTGAAAGCCGATAGTTTTGTAGCTATCGCCAAATGTTTGTAACTTAGTCGTGTGGCTAGAGTACATAAGAATATTCGCATTAAAGGTCGTGTACAGGGCGTATTCTTTAGGGCATCCGCCCAGCGTAAGGCACAGGATATGCAGCTTGCCGGTTTTGTCAGAAATGAACCGGATGGCAGTGTGTATATCGAATCCGAAGGAAATGATCTGGATGTAAAGCAATTTATTGAATGGTGCAAAGAAGGACCGCCTGCAGCAAAAGTAACGGCCGTTGAAGTGATAGACGGAGCTGTGCGACATTTTAAAGATTTTCAGATAGCGCGACGCTGAGCGGCAGTCAGTCCTTTTCAATTTAGTTTGACATCATTTTCACAAACCATGAAAAGTGCCTGATCAGGATCAGAAGTTGTTTCGCTGGACTCTAGCCATGTAAGTGTGCATAGCCAGGAAAACTTTCTCCCTAAACCATGTGCCTCAGGTCCTTTGCGATTAGACCATATTATTGAATTAAAGCATATATCCGGTCAAAGTAGCCGGTTTTTTTAAAGGTTTTTGCATCAGGATTTTCCTTCCATGCCGGGGAAACCATATTCATCTGTCCGCCATCGCCATTCCAGCACCAGCCGAAGACCGGCCATCCCAGTTTTTTTGCGTATCTCACCAGCCCCCGCCAGTCGGCTTCCCCTTTCGGCAGCGCACCAAATTCTCCGATCATACAAGGTACGCCCGTTTCATTGAGCTTATCCAGATCTGTTTTTTGCAGATAATGATGCTCGGCTTCATTCCATCCAACGGGGTAGATATGCACCGATAACACGATGTTAGTATCTTTTATCCCGCCTTTTCCTTTCGTGGAAGCGGCAGCGATAGTGGTTTCCTGGCCCCATCCGGGACAATCAAGAATAATAGGTCCGCTGTATACCTGGCGTACTATTTTGATAGCACTGTTGCAGGCCCCTGCGTATTGACTTACAGAAAGCTGATGGTTTCCCCATTCATTCATAAGGTTGATGTAAAAATCGCCTGCTTGGGCCAGCATATGGTAATTTGTTTTCCACCATTGAGCTGCATCAACTAAATTCTTTGGGTCGTTGCTTCCGAGTACGGTATATTTATGGTAAGTGGCAATGACCTCATAACCATTGTCAATGGCCGCTGCGATCCAGGATTTTGCCGTTTGAATGTCCACGGAAGGCTCGATTTCAATCCGTACTGCTTTTATTCCTTGGTATTTCTTCATCAATGGCCAACCAAAGTGAACCCGGCCTATATTATAATAGGAAGGTTGGAGATTAACACCATTTCCGATCGAGAAGCGGACTAAGGAATCCCTAAAAGCAGCCTCTGCCGGTACTTCAGGTTGCTTTTGTCCTACCTGGCTACAGCTAAATGCAGCGATAAATGGAAAGAGGACAAATAAATGCACAAAATTATATTTAATGGAAATAGGCATATCTTGACATTTGTTGTCTTTTTACTTTACCAAAAGGATGTCATCAAAATAAAGGGTCTGATCACTGCCATCAGGACCATGTATCTGAAAGTCCAGTCGTTCGATTGGAAAACCGGTAATAAATCCGGAAGTATTAAATTTAAAGTAAGTCCAGACATTGGCGGGGACGGTAATGGTATTGGTGGTTCCGCCATTTTCTGATTTAACATCCAGTTGTGTGTCTGCCGTACCACCTTTTACCCAGAACGTAAGATAGGTGTATTGAGAGGCATCCAGCGTAGGATCACAATGTAAACTTACGGCCTGCCAGCTGCCGGCGCTATATACCGATTTCAACGACTGGCCGCCCAAAATGGAAAAATCTGTAGAAACGGAAGCTGAGCTCCACGACCAGTTAAAAATGCCCGTACCAAAACCTTCCGTGAAAATGGGGAAAGCCTTATCCACATTAATAAATTCCTGATGGGTTGTCATGGTTCCCGAGGCGTTGGTAATGTCGAGGGTCACCCTATCTTTTTCCGTAGCCGGCATCTTGATAACCATCATTCTGTGTTCTTTTGACACAATAGTGGCTTTGTCGGTAGTTCCACTGACGGTTACCTCCGATACGGTTTCTAGATTATTTCCTTTGATGGTAATTTCTGTTCCCGCGATAAACTCATACAAAGAGGCTTGCGAGACCGTTGCCAGGGCGATAACATTAAATGGTACGCTTAGCTTTTTGCCTGTGCTGTTAATAAAAATAATATCCTGCTTTCCACCAAAGGCCGTGTCGGGAACCCGAAAGATTAATGCATGATCGGTATTAAACGTTGGGTTAAAGGGGGCCGGAATGCTGTCTTTGGTAAAAATGATATGGCGCATATCGGAAAGACCGGAACCTGTGAGGGTCAGCACACTTCCACCGGAGGCTGAATCCGGTGCCAGTTCATTTGCTTTGGGAACAGCTACATTGTTGCTGTCTGAACAAGAAAATGAGAAACCGGTAATTACCATAACACAGAGGTAAAGGCATGACCGAAATATTTTATTATTGGTATTCATCGGTAAATATTTATAGTATGGTTAAAACTTATTTAAAATAAGGGACCGCTGGCTTCGCCAGGGCGGGGTCGGCTACTATTTCATCAGAGGGGATGGGAAGGTAGAGTTGTTCAGGCGAATTGAAAGAGGCCTGAACATGGTTAACGCTGCCGTTGCTATTGAGCGTTCCTCTTTCCTGAGCGTCTATAATTTGTTTTGCTTTTTCAAATCCCTGCCGTTGAATATCGAACCAGTAATCCCCTTCAAAGGCAAACTCCACCCGGCGTTCATGAAAGATCATCGCTTGGGTCAGGCTGGTGACCGGCGTTAATCCCGCCCTTGCATGGACTTGATTAAAGGCTTCTAAAGCGGAAGCATCACTGGTCGATTCGTTATCTCCTAAAACAGCCTCCGCGTAGATCAACAGTACGTCGGCATATCGGAGTAAATAAACCGGCATGTCATTGCCGCCTTGGGTATCAAAATCGTACCCGGTACTTTTCGGGCCCACCACATATTTTAAGGAATTCGAACGCGTTCCGGTCGTAATGTGATAAGCATCGTCCGCCCCGCCTCCGGGCATGGTGTCATAGGTAAAGCCGGATGGGAAATTGGCGTTCTTCCAACCGTCGCGATGAAAGCCTTGTTGCATAACGGACCATTGTTTTCTTTTGTCGCCGGAAGCATAGGCATTTATTAAGTCCAAAGAGGGAATAACGGAGGAATAGCCGGTATTGAAATCAGGCTTCAAAAGCGGAGCCGGTGCTGCGTAGGCCTGAATGAGATTGGAATAGGAATAGCCGCCGGAAGCTACCCATTGCAAGGCAAATAAAGATTCCTTATTGCTCTTGGCAATAACCGGATCGGTAAACATCCCTTCATAATCGGGATTAAGTTGAATATTTCCCGTAGCGTTGGCATAGTCAATTACCTGCTTGGCCATCATAGCTGCGCTGTCATAATCTTTCCTATACAGATATAACTTCGCCTCCATGCCCATAGCCGAATATTTGGTAACCCGGCCGGGCTGGTAGGCCGTTGCAGGTAATCCGGCCTCCGCTGCTTTAAGGTCATTGAGGGCAAACTGCAACACGTCCTGCTGCAGATAACGGGGTATGTTATAATCACCCGAACCGGCTAAGGCAACGGGGTCGGTAATGATGGGCGCTGCACCAAATACACGGCCTATATAAAAGTATGCCACTCCGCGAATGAACCGTGCCTCTGCAATGCCCAAATCCAGGTAAGCGTCGTCTTTTACCTGTTTTTTCTTTTGTTTAAAAGTATTGATTAGTACGGTGGCGTTGCCGGCTACTTTATAAAAGGCCTGCCAGGCGTACAGGTCCTGTCCGTCTGTCGCCTGTACGGTCATAAAGACATAAGTATTGTTTCCATAGTTTGGGTCACCAGCAGAGGTAAGCATGTTGCCGCTGTATACTTCCCCTATGCAATGAAAAGCCTTATCCATAAAACTATACCAGGGTTGGTTATACAAAAAACCGGTAGCCCGTTGTACTTGTTCTGCGTTCGTGTAGTAATTATCCAAGGTGGGCGCATTCAGTGACGGCTCGTTCAGAAACTCCTTTTTACAGGAAGTAATTAGGAAAGCACTGATGATGATATATATAAATTTATAATCCATTTTACTGCTTTTTTTAATCTTAGAAATCAATGTTAGCTCCGATCATGAATGTTGCCGGATTGGGGTAGTGTCCGTAATCTATATTCATTGTCAGGACATTGTTATTAAAGGCGCCCAGCTCGGGATCATAACCCGAATAGCTTGTAAAGGTGTAAATGTTTTGCGCCGAAATATAGATCCGGACGTTATTCATTTTGATCCGGTCAACCAGGCGTTTCGGCAGGTTGTAGCCGATAGAGATATTTTGGATACGCAAATAAGAACCGTCCTCTATAAACCGGTCAGATATCTTGAGGTTGTTCTTATTCCATTGGTTAAACCGGGGAAGACTTCCATCCGGATTAGAAGCGCTGTAACGGTCCATGGCGGAGGTAAGCTGCGGTTGATAGGGAGAGTACAGAGCCTCGGTAAGCATACGCGAATAGTTGAATATCTCATCGCCGTATACGCCGGTTATAAATAACGAAAAATCAAAATTTTTATACCTAAAGCTGTTGGTCATACCAAAGGTGAAATCAGGATTGGGATTGCCGATAAAAGTCTGATCATCCGCACCGGCGGTAATGGCCCCGTCGCCATTGAGGTCTTTATAGCGGATATCGCCCAGCCAGGTGTTTTGCGGACCGATCGAAAGCAGGGGTGTAGGTCCTTTTTCCAGCTCTTCTTGGGATCGATACAGCCCATCGGTTACAAATCCGTAAAAGCTGCCTACGGGTTGACCAGCTTTAGTTACCGTTAAAGTAAGCGGTGTAAAAGCCTGACTTTTGCCAAACAAGGGGTTCGCATTTGGGCTGTAGGATTTGACAAAAACATTCTTATAATGGCTGAAGTCCAGCTGTGTTGTCCAGGAAAAATCCTTCGTTCGTATATTATGCGAAGTGACGCCAATGTCAATTCCGGTGTTCGTCATTTCACCCGCATTGGTCACCGGTGGTTCAATAGCCTGGTAGGCATTGGCGGGCGGGTTGGGATCAAGGCCTGCGAAGCTGGGCAGTACGGTAGATAAGATCATGTTAGTAGTGACCTTTTTATAAGCGTCTATTGCGAGATCAATGCGATTCTTCAAAAAAGTGGCGTTGATGCCGGCGTTGTAGGTGACTACCGACTCCCATTGCAGGCCGGGGTTTCCTACATTGGCCGGTATTCCGGGAATACCCGATTGACCAAACAAGCCCGTCGCGTTTGCGGCCAGTCGGATATTGGTGGTGTATACATTATTGCCACTGGTGTTTTGATTGCCGACAGCACCTATCCCCAGGCGCAGTTTCAAATAGCTTAACTCGTTCCAGCCGCGGGCGAAATTTTCATTGGTGATCGTCCAGCCGGCTGAAACGGCTGAAAAGTTACCCCAACGGTTGTTGGGTCCAAAAGAAGAAGACCCGTCTCTTCTGAAAGAAGCGCTTACCGCATAGCGGTTGTCGTAGGTATAGTTGAGTCGTGCAAAATAGGATTCCATCGACCACGGGTATTTTCCGCCTCCCGTTTGCGAGGGATCTATGGTGCCGGCACTCAGAGATTCGATATTCAGGGTGAGGTCTGTTACTGATGTGTATTGGGAGGCGTACATCGAATGTTGTGATTCATGACCAGCGACTGCCTGTATGGCGTGTGGGCCAAAGGTATGGTTGTAAGTCAGGTAGTTTTGCAACCCCCAGTAAAAACTGTTGTTTTTATCTACTCGCAGCTTGCTGGGACCGATGGCCAGCACTCCATTTGGATATAGGATATTGGGTTGGAAGGCGGTATTGTGTGCCAGTTGAAAGTCGTAATTGAACTGGTTGCTGAAAGTAAAGTCTTTCAGAAAATGAATATGGGCATAAGCATTGCCAAAGACTTTGGATTGTTTGGCGTGCACATTCCGCAACAGGGCAAGTGCTACGGGGTTCTGTATTTGTCCGAAAGGCACGCCGGCAATGGTAGAAGTATTGACGTAAGATCCGTTAAAATCTTTCACTGGAGTAGCCGGACTGTTGTACAACATCAGGCTAATAACGGATTGTTGTCCGTCGGTAAGGGTAATTTTTTGGTCTGTTTTCGAGAGATTTGCGCTGAATCCCGCATTAAGCCAAGGCTTGACCTGCTGATCCACATTTACCCGTGCGGTATATCGCTTAAAGCCTGAGCCGATAACTGTTCCCGTTTGCTTGTAGTAATTGCCGGAAAAATAATAAGTCGTTTTACCTTTCCCTCCCGAGAAAGATAATTGGTGATTTTGAATATGGCCGGTCTGAAAAACAGCGTCCTGCCAGTCCGTTCCCGTCCCCAATAGCGCCGGATGGGCAAATTCCCCTATGGAGTCAAGTGTGCCAATGCCATCGTCGATGTTATGCAACGCCTGGAAATCGCCGATCAATGAATTATAATAGCGCGCGTATTCGCGCAGGTTCATGATCGGCAGCCTTTTTTGTACTTTTTGCCAGCCGTAATACATGTTATAGCTTAGCTTGCCTTCTCCCGATTTACCCTGTTTGGTGGTAATTAATACCACGCCATTTCCACCCAGGGAGCCATAGATGGCCTGCGCAGAAGCATCTTTCAAAATATCAATGGAGGCAATATCATTGGGGTTTAAAGTGGCCAGTACGCTTTGCTGATTTTGGCCGGGGACGCCCCCTAATTGATCTTGCGGAATGCTGTTCGTGCTTGAAAGTATGGGCACGCCGTCAATGACGTACAAGGGTTGGTTGCCATTGACAGAGGTTATCCCCCGTATACGCACGGAGACGCCGCCACCGGGTTGGCCCGTATTGCTGGTTACGGTAACACCGGGCACTTTTCCCTGCAACATCTGGTCCACTCCAGCGGCGGGTATGCCCTGTATGTCTTCTGCTGAAAGCGAAGAAATGGCCGATGTAACATTGGCTTTTTGTAATGTACCGTAACCTACTACGACGATCTCATTCAAACTGCTTTCGGAGGGACGCAGGGTTATTTTTAATGTCTTCTGATTTCCCACCTTTATTTCCTTTGACTGAAACCCTAAATAGCTTATTTGAAGAATGGTAGAGGTATCTGATACATTTATTTGGAAAAAACCGTTGGCATCGGTTATGGCTCCAACATTGCTGTTTTTGATTCGGACCGTTACCCCGGCCAGCGGCACGCCTTTCTCGCTTGTAACCACCCCGGAAACCGTATGTTGCGGAACAAATATTTTATTGATTTCCTGTTTCGGAAAAACAATAATAGTCTTGTTCTCAATTAAATAGCCTATTGTAGAACGGATGAAACAGCTATCCAGTGCCTGTTGCAAGGTGGCGTTTTTTATAGAGACATTAAATCCATCTGCATTTCTGAGGGAGCTGCTGCCGTAGAGAAACAAATACCCTGTTTGTTGATGTATTTCTTGAAGTATCTGTTCTAAGGGGGCATCTTTTTTAGACAAAGTTACCTGCTGTGCATAGGATTTGGCGCTTAACTGGACGGAAAAGGCCAATAGAAAAAGAGCTGTTAGTTTCATGACCTGCCAGATTTTTGTAGGCATAGGTAGAGGAGATACCTTGCTTTCCTCAACTGTAATAAATTTCATACATTTGTAATGTTTGAGTTTAAAAATTTGTTGTTAATGTCCAATTGGCAATAATTTTTATCAGACGCTTTCCCGGATCATGTTAACGGCATGGTCCGGTTGTTTTTTAAGGTTACTATGTTTTCATATTATAGATATTTTTTATGGAGCACTTATTACTATTTCATTTCCCTGAATTTTGAAATGCGCTTCTCTGGTCAGTTCCAGCATCTGCAATACTTTGGGTAAACTGGTACTCCTGGAAATTAAACCACTGATTTGCGCATTGACCTTTCCTTTATACAACACTCTTTTATCATACCATCTCTCAATTTGCCGCATGACGATTTTTATATCTGTGTTATTGAAATAAAACAATCCGTTTTTCCAGGCGACAGCTTCCTGAATGGAAACTTTTTTTAATAGCTGTAGACGGCCGTCTTCTTGGAGCAGCGTTGCGTCTCCCGGGTTTAAGGAGCAGGAACTCTTCTTACTCATTACCCGAACCTTGCCTTCAAGCAGGGTAGTGCGAATGCCGTAGCTGTTTTCATATGCCTTAATATTAAATTGTGTTCCCAGAACCAGTACATCTGCTTTATCTGCTCCGCTATGTACATGTACTATAAAGGGCCGCGTTTCATTTTTTGCGATTTCAAAATATCCTTCTCCCGTAAGGGACACCTCCCTGGTTTCTCCTTTAAAAGTCGTGGGAAAATGCAGGGAAGAAGCTGCATTGAGCCAGACTTTGCTGCCGTCGGGTAAGACGACCATAAATTGTTGGCCTCTGGGTACTTTAATTTGGTTATAGGTAATTTTGTCTTTCGCTTCACTTTTCTGCTTATGATATGATATCATACCTTTTTGCTGCACAATACTTGCATTTCCCTGGTAGGCGATTATGCCGTTATTTGTACTGTCTAGTACCAGCGTATTTCCATTCGCCAAAACCAACTGAACGTTTTTATTTTTTTGTACGGTCTGACGCGTGATTTGCGTTGCTGGCGCGGGAGATGAATTATCCATGTATTTGAAAATGCCCCAATAACCCAACAGGGCAACCACAACAGCGGCGGCTGAAAGCATGTAGGCCATTCTTTTTTTGTGACTTTGGCGGTTTCTTTCCGTGGCTTTAGCCATTATCCCTTCAAAAAGCCTGTCTTTGTTTCCTTCCGACATTTTTTTCCAGTACCGCTCGCTGTTCAAAGCACTTTCAATCGTTTCTTTTAAAGCCTGATCCTGTTTTCCCTCTATTAAGATCTGGTACAGCTGTTCCCACTCCGCGGCAGTAAGGGTGTTGTTTAAATAGCTTTTTATCAGTCGCTTAAAGCGGGTTTCATCCATACATCAAAATTGACAGGTCAAGGTAGAAGAAGAGCCTTGTCGCCCTCCCTATAGTAAAGACAACTAAAACAACAAAAGGTATTAGTCTCAGTAAAAAAAATACAAAACAGATAGCAAAAAGAGGCCTATTTCGCCCAGGTGGGATTTGATATAATGACGTATCGCATGCAGGGCTTTGTTCATGTGACTTTTCACCGTATGCTTGGAAACGTTTAACTTTCTGGCAATTTCTTCTTGCTTAAGGCCTTGCTGACGGCTTAATTGATAGACGAGACGTTGTTTGGGAGGCAATTGAGCTATTGCGGTGTTAACAATATCCCGGGATTCATTCAAAAGGAGTTGTTGCTCCGGCGTAGTGTTATGGGGTTTAAAGAAAGTAGAGCGTTGCCGTAGAAAATTCTTATCCCGTAAGTGTTTCTTCAGGGTATTGTATACGTGGTTGCGAGTTAAAATAAATAAATAATTTTCGGGAGACTGAACTTGGAGCAGCTGTTTGCGTTTAAGCCATATCTTAAGGAAGATATCCTGTACTACTTCTTCTGCAAGGGTTTCTGATTTTGTCAACGCTAGAGCTACCCCGTATACCTGTTCATGATTTTGTTCATAAAACTCCCTGAAGGCGATTTCATCTCCTTCCGCAATTTTCATTAATAAACCCGGTGTTGTATATCTTATTATAAAATTCAACAATAAGCCTTTGGATTAAATCTCAGGACTAAATTACAATTTTTTCTTAGTTGCAAGGCATGGCTAAGGAAGAAGAGGTGGAATATGGTTAAATTTTCATTATGCACATTAAGCCATCGAGTGAAATCATTATCGCATGAAGATACGCTGTAATCACTGGTATACATCATTTGTAAGCACGAAATTTAAAGACGATACGACGTTGCTGTTGTGATAATGGGAAAAAGAATCGACGGAATCTTTTTACAGGCTCATCAGCTCTTTAAATCGTACAGCCTGCCTTCTGGATACTTCGATTTGTTCTCCTCCATTTAGATTCAGCAACAGGCCGCCGTTGAAGTAAGGTTCTATCTTTTCTACCATACGAAGATTAACGATGTATTTGCGGTTGGCACGGAAAAACATTCGTTCATCCAGCCGTTCCTCCAGCGCGTTGAGCGACTTAAGGGTCAAAGGCTTTTTGTCTTCAAAATAAACACGTACGTAATTGCCCACACTTTCAAATAAACGGATGTGTCCCATTTTTATAAAATAATAGCGGTCGCCGTCCTTTACAAAAACCTGGTCTTCCTCGGTGAGCTTAAAATTACTTTGCGGTACTTCTTTTTCGTTTGCATCTTCTTCCAGTTTGTGTAAAGCGTCCTCCAGACGATCCGGCTCAATAGGTTTTAACAAGTAATCCAGGGCATTGAATTCAAAGGCTTTAATTGCGTATTCATCATAGGCTGTAGTAAAGATGACCTGGGGCGGCGTCGCTTTAAGCTCGGAAAGCAATTCGAATCCGGTTTTGTCCGGCATTTGGATGTCCAGGAAAAGAAGGTCGGGATTCAGTTCGGCTATTTTTTCACTGCCATCCTGGGCATTGATTGCTTCTCCCACTACTTCCACTTCGGGAAATTTTGCCAGCAGTTTTTTCAGTTCATTTCGGGCCAGTCTTTCATCATCAATAATCAGCGCGCGTTTCATATTTAATTATTTTAATATTTTCACAATGGAATTTTTACGGTTGCTTCCACAATATGATCATTTAAATTGTGAATGTCAAAAAGCGCCTTGTTTTTATAGAGTAAATTAAGGCGTTGACGTGTGCTTTGGAGCCCAAATCCCTGTTTATTAGGATGTGTTTCCAACTGTCCTGAATTCTGGATAATAATTTCATGGTATAAGCCGGAGATTCTGGAAATAATATGCAGACATCCGCCTTCGACACGGTGAGATATTCCGTGTTTGATGGCGTTTTCAACGAGCGTTTGCAGCATCATCGGCGGAACGGGAAGGTCCAGCGTATCATCATCTATCTGATAATCCACTTTTAATCTTTCTTCAAAACGGATATGCTCCAGCGCCAGGTAATCTTTTGTAATGCTTAATTCCTGCTGAAGGCTAACGATCTCAAGCTTTTCTACCTGCATGGAACCCCGCAGGATATTGGAAAGCTCGGTAACTGCCGTACGCGCCCGTTCAGGATTTTCATCTACTAAGGCCCGGATGCTGTTTAATGAGTTAAAAAGGAAGTGGGGGTTTAGCTGGGATTTTATGGTGCGTAGTTCCAGGTCCTTTACCACTGCCTCCAATTGCAACTTATCTAATTGAAACTGTTGTTCTTTCTGGAAATAGTGCCCCACAAAGTAAATCAGTGTCCAGGTGGTAATCAGCAGGGAAGACCCGATAAAACGCCATAAGGAAAATAATTGCTGATCTTCACTTGCCGGTTGCAGGGAAAGGATGAGAATGCCCCGGATCAAAGTCAATAGAATAGCACAGAGGGCTACCAGCAATGGAATGCGGATAATCAGTTTGTCCAAAGTGAAATCCAGCCAGTTTAATTTGAGAATGGTCAGCCGCATCAGATGGGTCAGGCCTATTCCGCAAATCACCATGCTTATTTGGTTAAAAAAATAGGAGAAGTCCATGGTGCGATGATAATACTTGGCCAGGATGATGTTGAGGACCATCCAAAAAAGCCATCCTCCGAGCTGGCACCACCAATAATATCTTGAAATATGCTTAAACATGACTAGACTGCAAATTTACTACTCTTCCTCTTTCAGGCGCCTTAAATTTGTATCAGTGGTAGAAGCGCCAGATGAGCTTGTGCTGGAGATGGATGGTTTAACGTCGGCGTCACCTTTCTATTAACTTATTTTTACCATTTCGGGGAAATACTTATCTTTGACTGGAATATTCAATACCCCTCCAGCTTATGCAGATTGAAGCAGGACCTTTACTCAGGAAGATTGATTTTCCGGAAGATCTCCGAAAATTAGATCGCTCCAGGCTCAATACCTTGTCCGAAGAATTGCGACAATATATCATTGATACCGTAAGCATTTATGGAGGGCATTTTGGAGCCAGTCTGGGGGTGGTAGAGCTCACTGTGGCCTTACATTACGTCTTCAATACCCCGGCCGACTTGTTGGTCTGGGATGTAGGGCATCAGGCCTATGGCCATAAAATATTAACCGGCAGAAGGGCGCTTTTTCACACCAATAGGCGTTATCGTGGATTGAGTGGCTTTCCCAAAAGGGGAGAGAGCCCCTACGACGCTTTTGGCGTTGGGCATTCCTCCACTTCTGTGTCTGCTGCCCTGGGAATGGCTTTGGCGGATGCTTATAAAGGAGAAAAAGAAAGGCAACACATCGCGGTTATCGGAGACGGCGCCCTTACGGGAGGAATGGCCTTCGAGGCGTTGAACCATGCGGGGGTCTCCGATACTAACCTCCTGGTGATTCTGAACGACAATTGCATGTCTATTGATCCGAATGTCGGTGCACTCCGGGAATACCTCACGGACATTACTGCCTCACCAACCTACAATAAGTTCCGGGATGAAGTCTGGAACATGCTGGGTAAGCTGCCCCGGGGGAAAAATGCAACCAGAGACATTGCGTCCAAGATGGAGACGGCGCTTAAAGGAATGGTGGCGCGCAGCAGCAATCTTTTTGAAGCACTAAGATTGCGCTATTTCGGTCCGATTGATGGCAATAATGTTCAAAAGCTGGTGGATACGCTCAAAGATATGAAGCACATTCCCGGGCCAAAATTGTTGCATGTGGTAACGGTAAAAGGGAAGGGGTATGCGAAGGCAGAAAAAGATCAGACCCGCTGGCACGCCCCTGGCCTGTTCGATAAAGTAACCGGCGAAATTAGGCAAAAGCCGGCACTCGGGCCACAGGCCCCGAAGTATCAGGAGGTTTTTGGACACACCATAGTCGAATTGGCCAAGAAGAACAACAGCATTATGGCTGTTACGCCGGCTATGCCCTCGGGCTCTTCGTTAAAATACATGATGGAACAGATGCCGGCGCGTGCTTTAGATGTAGGTATTTGTGAACAGCATGCTGTTACCGTATCGGCGGGAATGGCTACCCGTGGTATGCGCGTTTTCTGTGCGATTTATTCTACGTTTATGCAAAGGGCCTATGACCAGTTGATCCATGACGTGGCTATACAGGACCTGCCGGTAGTTTTTTGCCTGGACCGAGCGGGACTGGTAGGGGAGGATGGGGCTACCCATCAGGGCGTTTACGACATCGCTTACACCCGTTGCATTCCCAATATGATTGTCAGCGCTCCGATGAATGAGTCTGAATTACGCAATCTGATGTTTACCGCGCAGCTTCCTTCCACTGATCATCCTATGGTTATACGGTATCCTCGGGGTAAAGGTGTAACCGCTCGTTGGCAGACGCCTTTCGAAGAAATTCCCATTGGCAAAGGCAGAAAAATTCAAGACGGAAAAGAAGTGGCTATCCTGTCTTACGGCCATCCGGGGAATTTTGCCGTACAGGCTTCCAAAGAACTTAAAACAGAAGACATTCAACCGGCTCATTATGATATGCGGTTTGCTAAACCATTGGATGACAATATACTACAAGAGGTGTTTGCTAATTTCGATAAGGTTATTACTATAGAAGACGGCAGTCGCATGGGCGGTTTTGGCAGCGCGGTCTTAGAATGGGCGAATGCCCGCGGTTACCACAGTGAAGTCAAGATACTCGGCATACCTGATAAAGTGATTGAACACGGCAAGCCGGAGGAACAACAACAGGAAGCAGGAATTGATGCGGCTGCGATTGTAAAAGCAGTCAAAGCCATGGTGGAAAAAAAAATAGTGGCAACAAGTGATTGAAGCCCAATCATCTTTTGGTGGTTGGACGGTTCACAAAATAGGTAGTACCTTCTTGTGTAACGGTTGTATTGGGAAATACGGCACGCGCTTCCTGCTCAAAGGCACTTAATTCCGTATACTTTGAAGAGAAATGCCCGATCAGTAGTTGATTGGCGGCTGCTTTTTTCGCTAATATGGCCGCCTGTTGGGCGGTGGAGTGATAGCGGCTTAACGCTTTATCTTTATCTGCCTGAAGGTAGGTTGTTTCATGATAAAGTACGTCGCAGGAGCTGACATACCGCAGCATGTTCTCATCATAACGCGTATCGGCGCAGAACGCGTAAGTCCGCTCCCTGGGAGGAGGGCTGGTAAGCCGTTCGTTGGCTATGGTTTCTCCAGTGGGAGTCCTGTAGTCATCGCCCTCCTGAAGCTGCTTATAGCATGTATACGGGATATCCCACTGTTTGGTTTTTTCGGGAATTATTTTCCTTTTGTCGTGTCGTTCTTTAAAAATAAAACCGAAGCAATCGATGCGGTGACTGGTTGGGAAAGCGGAGACTTCTATTCCCTCCGTTTGTAAGAGTATGTCATTTTGTCCTGGATTGAGTGCATGAAAGAGCAGGGGGTATGGAAGCTCGGTATGGGCGCAATCCAGCTGCAATTGAATGATGTTTTCCAATGGAGGGGGACCATAAATGTGCAGGGGCGTATTCCGGTTTTGCAAGCCGTAACTATTGATTAACCCGATCAGTCCGAAATAGTGGTCACCGTGGAGGTGGCTAATAAAAATATTATCTATCTTGCTTCTTCTGATCTTATACAGGCTCATTTGCATTTGCGTCCCTTCCCCGCAATCAATCAGAAACAATTGGTCGTGCAGGTTGACTACTTGGGCGGTGGGATGCCGTCCGTTAGACGGAATAGCTGAATTATTACCTAAGATAGTCACTGCAAAATGCATAAAGCCAATCAGTTATAATATTACTTAAAGCAATGCTTTAATTAATTGTTTTCTTCCGTTTTTTCTTCATCGTCTGGAGCGGTAAGTTCCCTTTCGAGCTTTTCCATCATCACTAGGTCTATAGCCTCCGCCAAAGTGGGAGCGTGATTAAGGGGAGCGAAGAGCGGATGCTTTTTTTGAAGCGCGTTATTTACCGGCGTTATTATAAAGGACAATTGATCGTTGGCGTAGCGGGATTGTACTTCTTTTAGCTCCGTTAAAAATGCCGGCGGAAGATCGCTTGTCGCGGGAAGAACAAGGATTCCGTGACCGGGAGCTTCTTTTCGCTTTTGAAGCAATAGCTCCGGGACCTCTTCTGCCATTTTTTCAGTTATTTTATCCCCCGATAAATAAAAAATGCGGAAATGTTCTTTGGTATCAATTTTGACCATTTTTTGTAGCTAATTATTGAGAATGTTACGAAGGTAAACACCTTTAACAAAATTGTTAAGGAATAAAATTTATCCTTTGTGAAGTTAAATCAAATTTATTTGCTAATATTGTATAAAGCATAGAAATGTGCAAAATATAAAGGAATAAGGGAATTATTATGGATCAAAGTTTTTCAGCACAAGTAAGAGAGATTATCTCATTCAGCAGGGAAGAAGCGCTGCGCTTGGGTAATGACTTTATTGGAACGGAGCATCTGCTTTTGGGAATGATCCGGGAAGGCGAAGGACGAGCTATAAAGGTTTTACAACTCTTAGAAGTGGATCTTTATGAATTGAGAAAAGAGGTGGAGATAGCCGTTAAAGATAAAACGGGTAAAAACATAGCCAACATCAATAGTCTGCCATTAACCAAACAGGCGGAAAAGGTAATCAGGGTAACGGTCTTGGAGGCTAAAGCCATGAAAAGCCAGATGGTGGAAACCGAGCATTTGCTGCTGTCTATTTTAAAGAATAAAGAAAACATCTGTACGCAGATTCTACAGCAGTTTGATGTGGATTACGAAAGCTTTAAAGAGGAATTGAACGAGCAGCCGGATATTACCTTGTCTTCCCCTCCCCGGGCGGAATTTACGGATGACCCCAGTGAAGAAGAGTTTGAAGAGGAGCGTAAGAGCTATTCCCGCCCGCGTCGTTCAAGCGCGAAGTCCAAAACGCCTGTTTTAGATAATTTTGGAAGGGACATCACCAAAATGGCGGAGTCCAATAATTTGGATCCGATCGTGGGCAGGGAAAAGGAAATCGAGCGGGTGTCGCAGATACTTTCCCGCCGTAAAAAAAACAATCCTATTCTGATCGGGGAGCCCGGCGTGGGTAAAACAGCGATCGTGGAAGGGCTGGCTATGCGGATTGTAGAGCGTAAGGTGTCCCGGGTCTTATTTGACAAGCGGGTTATCAGTCTTGATTTGGCGGCCTTGGTAGCTGGCACCAAGTACCGAGGCCAGTTTGAGGAAAGGATGAAGGCCATCATGAATGAATTGGAAAAGAATAAAGATGTCATTCTATTTATTGATGAGATTCATACGATCGTGGGGGCCGGAGGAGCATCAGGCTCACTGGACGCATCCAATATCTTTAAGCCGGCGCTGTCCCGTGGGGAGTTGCAGTGTATCGGTGCCTCTACATTAGATGAGTACCGGATGTATATTGAAAAAGACGGAGCCTTGGACCGGCGGTTTCAAAAGGTGATGGTAGATCCGCCAAGTGTAGAAGAAACCATACGCATTCTGGAAAATATTAAGCCTCGTTATGAGGATTATCACAACGTGGTTTATTCCCAGGAAGCCATTGAGGATTGTGTAAAACTTAGTGACCGGTACATGACCGATCGCTTGCTTCCCGATAAGGCGATTGATGTTTTGGATGAGGTTGGTGCAAGAGTACATTTAAAGAACATCAATGTTCCGGATAATATTCTGGAGTTGGAAAAGCAGATCGAAGACATCAAATCTGAAAAAAACCGGGTGGTAAAAAGTCAGCGTTTTGAAGAAGCTGCTGCACTCCGGGATAAAGAAAAACGGCTGGGGGAGCAACTCGCGGAAGCGAAAAACGATTGGGAAGAAGAAATCAAGCATAAACGGTACCCTATTGATGAAGAGGATATCGCGGAAGTCGTCAGTATGATGACCAGTATCCCTGTTAACCGTATGGTGCAGGCCGAGTCCGAAAAACTACGTCATATGGACGAAGACCTAAAGGCGGTGGTTGTGGGCCAGGAAGATGCTATTTACAAAGTAGTCAAGGCGATCCAGCGAAACCGGGTGGGCCTGAAAGACCCGAAGAAGCCGATTGGGAGCTTTATATTCTTAGGCCCCACTGGCGTGGGGAAAACGGAGTTGGCTAGAGACCTGGCGAAATATCTTTTTGATTCAGAGGAAGCACTGATTCGGGTTGATATGAGCGAATACATGGAAAAATATTCTCTCAGTCGGCTGATAGGTGCACCTCCCGGCTATGTCGGATACGAAGAAGGCGGGCAGTTGACCGAAAAAGTCCGGAGAAAACCGTATTCCGTCGTGTTGTTGGATGAAATAGAAAAAGCACATCCGGATATTTTTAACGTGTTGCTTCAGGTACTTGATGATGGCATACTTACCGATGGCTTAGGCCGGAAGGTGGATTTCAAAAATACGATTTTGATCATGACCTCCAATATCGGAGCCCGTGAGTTGAAGGATTTCGGGGCAGGAGTAGGCTTCTCCACTGCAGCGAGAAACATGGGCCGGGATGAACTGAATAAAACGGTTATTCAAAAAGCCCTTAAGCGGACCTTCTCTCCGGAGTTTTTAAACCGTATTGATGATGTGATTATCTTCAATTCGCTGACCAAGGATGACATCTATAAAATTATAGATATTTTAATGAAGGATGTGTTAAGGCGATTAAATACCTTAGGATTCAAGCTGGAGCTTTCCAAGGAGGCCAAGTCGTTTATCGCGGACAAAGGCTACGACACCCAGTTTGGGGCCCGTCCATTGCATCGCGCCATTCAAAAATACCTGGAAGATCCTTTGGCAGAAGAGATTCTAAGTGTCCATCTGAAAGTAGGCGACACGGTTATCGCCAACATGGATGACAAGAAAGAAAAAATTGTTTTCAGCGTCAAAAAACAGCCGGCAAACAACAAATCTGAAAAATCACAAGCCTCCTAAAAGTTGAAGATTATCATTGCCATTGATGGCTTTTCAGGATGTGGAAAAAGTACACTTGCCCGTCAGCTTGCTGAAAAGTTGCATTACATCTATATTGATACCGGTGCGATGTACCGCGCAATTACCTTATTTCTTATTCAGCATCATATTCCCCTGGAAGAGCGGGCTAAGGTAAAAGAAGCGTTGAACAGGATCACCCTCTATTTTGAAAAAAATACAGCTACCGGAAAAAATGAAATCAGGCTAAATGGCGAAGAGGTGGAAGAAGAAATCAGGAAAATGGCGGTGACCCGTAAAGTCAGTGAAGTCGCCGCCATTTCCAGTGTCCGGCAGTTCGCAGTTGAAGCACAACGAAAAATGGCAGAACATAAGGGCGTGGTCATGGACGGACGGGACATCGGCACTGTGGTCTTTCCTAATGCGGAACTAAAGGTATTTCTTACGGCTGATCCTGAAGTACGGGTGGAAAGGCGGTTTCTGCAACTGCTTAAAAAGGATCCCGGTATTACCCGTGATGCGGTAAGAAAGAATCTGGCTCAAAGGGATTATATTGATTCTCATCGGCAGGATAGTCCGCTCCGACAAGCTCGGGATGCCGTTGTTATAGATAACAGCAACCTGACGGAAGAAGCGCAACTGCAAAAGGTGCTGCAATTGTTCCAGGCGGTTGCCGTGCATTAACATTTTTGGCTTTGTGCTTTCGCTAATGCGCTTCCAGCCAGTTTTTCCCAACACCCAGCTCTACCTTTAACGGTACGTCGAGTTGCATGGCCGTTTCCATTTTTGCCTTGACCATGGCGCGAAGTTCCGTTACTTCATCCTTGTGGGCGTCGAAGATCAGTTCATCATGTACTTGGAGGATCATTTTCGAGCGGTAGTTATTTTTAGTTAATTCCTTGTCGATATCGATCATGGCGAGTTTAATCATGTCCGCAGCTGTTCCTTGTATAGGCATATTGATTGCGTTGCGCTCGGCAAATCCCCTAACGACGGAGTTAGAAGAATAGATGTCTGGCAGCCAACGCTTCCGGCCCATAAGGGTTTGAACATATCCTTTCTCCTTAGCGAAGGCAATCTGGTTGTCCATGTATTTTTTAATGGCGGGGTATTCGGTAAAGTAGTTATCGATCAGGACTTTGGCTTCACTGCGGCTTACTCCCAGGTTCTCAGAAAGGCCAAATGCGCTAACCCCGTATATGATGCCAAAATTGACGCTCTTGGCATTGCGGCGCATGGCGGCTGTAACCTCTTGTGGAGCTATTCGATAAACCTTGGCCGCGGTGATGGTATGAATATCCGCTTCATCTTTAAAAGCTGCGATCATGTGCTTGTCCTTACTAATAGAAGCGATAATGCGAAGCTCGATCTGAGAATAGTCGGCGGAGAGCAACACGTGATTGTTATCTCTGGGTATGAATGCTTCGCGGATTGACCGTCCCCGCGCCGTACGAATGGGTATATTTTGCAGGTTGGGGTTATTGGAGCTTAGCCGGCCGGTAACCGCTACGGCCTGGTTGAAAGACGTGTGGATCCGCCCGGTTTGCTTATTGATCAACAAAGGGAGTGCATCCACATAAGTTGATTTCAATTTAGACAATTCTCTGAATTGAAGAATGTCGCTGATGATCAGATGTTTATGGGCCAGTTTCCGCAGAATGTCTTCTCCCGTCGCATATTGACCCGTTCTTGTTTTTTTAGGCTTCTGTTCCAGTTTTAATTTCTCAAACAGCACAGCTCCTAACTGTTTAGGAGAGGAAAGGTTGAAGGTGACACCGGCTTGTTTGTATATATTTTGTTCCAGTGCTTCAATTTCTGTGGCCAATGCGGCTGAAAGCTTCTTTAAAACAGGCTGATCGATATTTACCCCTTCGAACTCCATGTGCATCAAAGCCTGGACCATAGGGACCTCTACCTCGTAAAAAACCTGTGCTACGGAACGTTCCTCCAAAAGAGGTTTAAAGACCTGACTAAGTTGTAATGTAATATCAGCGTCCTCTCCTGCGTATTCCGTTATTTTTTCAGGATCGACGTCCCGCATATTGCCTTGGTTCTTTCCTTTTTTACCGATGAGCACGCTTATAGGCATCGTTTTATACTGGAGATACTGAAAAGCCAGTACATCCATATTCCGGCGTCCTTCGGGTTCGATCAGGTAATGGGCCAACATGGTGTCAAAGAGTTTTCCCTTAATTTGTAAACCGTACTTTTTCAGGATCAACAAGTCATATTTGATGTTTTGACCGATGAAAAGCAGATCTTCCTTTTCAAATACCGGGCGGAATTCATGCATGATGTCCCAGGCATTTTGTTGTGGACTGGGAAGTGTAACGTAATAAGCAGTCCCTTTTTCGAACGAGAAGCTCATGCCTACGATTTCCGCGGTATGCGGGTCCATGCCGGAGGTTTCTGTATCAAACGCGATTTCGTCTTGCTTAAGCAGCATCCTGATCAGTTCCGTCCGGCCTGTTTCATCAGCTATCAGTTGATAGTTGTGCGCGGTGGTAGTCAGATCGCTATAGACCGGTTCAATTTGTTCTTCCGTTTTTACAATTTCTACTTCAGTCACAACGGTTTTACCGAAAAGGTCCAGCTGTCCCCCTTCGGGAATGGCCTCCATGACGGAAAATTGTGCGCCAAGCACCCGTTTCCCCATGGTTCTGAATTCCAGTTCTTTAAAAACCGCCTCCAGTTGTTTTACATCCGGGCCGGATAACGTCAATTCTTCTTCTTTAAACGCTATGGGAACATCTGTAATGATCGTGGCCAGCTTTTTTGATAAAATGGCTTGATCGGAATGCGTTCGTATTTTTTCCCCCAGTTTGCCTTTTATATCAGTTGCTGAAGCGAGCAACTTTTCGATAGAATGATATTCTTTGAGCAATTTACATGCAGTCTTTTCCCCTATTCCCGGGATACCCGGGATGTTATCTACCGAGTCGCCCATCAGGCCAAGCATATCCACTACCTGTGAGACGTTTTCAATATCCCATTTGGCGCATACTTCATCGGGGCCCATAATAACTTCCTTGTTGCCTTTATAGGGCGGTTTATAGATAAACACTTTATCAGAAACCAGTTGACCATAATCCTTGTCCGGAGTCACCATATAGACGGTATACCCTTTTTGTGCCGCCTCTTTGGCGAGTGTGCCAATAATATCATCCGCCTCATATCCGTCCAGCTCAATACACGGGATGTTAAAACCTTTGATGATCCGCTTAATGTCGGGCATAGCAGCTAAGATATCCTCCGGGGTGTCTTCCCTATTGGCCTTATAGGCTTCGAAATCGGTATGCCTTTCGGTAGGCGCGTGGGTATCGAATGCGACGGCAATATGGGTTGGTTGCTCTTTCTGTAGTAAATTGACCAGGGCGTTGGTGAATCCAAATTGGGCGTTGGTGTTTTTTCCAGTAGTCGTCATCCTGGGACTACGGATCAGGGCGTAATAGGCGCGGTAAATAAGCGCCATGGCATCTAATAGAAAGAGTCTTTTGCTCATGAGGCGAAGATACAGCGTGTGCTACCAAAAAACTAAAAAAAATTTTAACCCGTTTTCGAACCATTTGCTTAGCGTAACAAAGAAGCCAGTGGTTTTTTGCCTGTACTGTTTTTAGGTTAAAGGCTATGGAAGCGGCGATGGAAAACATTACAGCCTGCTTGTCGCTACGGGAGGTATTGGGTTTTTGAGACTACCAACCATAAAAAAAGCCGCCACATGGAAATGTGGCGACAATGTTACTATCTTATGAAAACCCTATTTGTGTTCAAATGTAGGGAGGAATTATTAAAAAAACAAAATTTTTTTGAAAAATTTTAACGTTTAAAAGGACAATTTATTTTCCCATGGCATTTTTATTGAATGAATGTTAAGTGTTACTCATTTATAATCAAATAGTTATGAAAAAATTATTTCTAATTTTAATGTTCTTCCTGATGTTGGTTTTCAGGCAGGGGAACGCGCAGGGGGTAGTAAAAGTCGGCTCAGATATTAAGTTAGGCGAGCCTATTAAACATTTTCAGACCTTTTCCTGGGTAGGGGATATCGATGAAATTCCTTCAGATAAGGTTTTTGTGGGCCCGGACGGCGTGCTGGTATTCAATAATGAAACGGCGAGGAACCGGATTAAACAGGCCATTATTCATGAGTTAACGACCAAGGGGTTCAAAATGGAGGAAACCAAACCGGATATGCTGGTCAATTTTGTTGTGTTTGAACAAAAGGGGAAATTGAGAACCTACCAGGGATACCAGGTCGTTGGCGGGGATTCCTTGAGAACGAAAGAAAGTGTTCAAATGACGACCGTAAATCCCGGTACATTGCTGATAACCATGCTCGGCGGGCACAATGAAGGTGTTGTCTGGCAGGGATACGCGTCTGGGATCCTGACCCCGGCTTCGGCAAAAAGCGATGCTAAAATCAAGTTAGCGGTAGAAAGAATCATGGACAAGTTTGATTACAAAGCCTTTAAAGGGGGGTATAGTAACCGGTAAGCCTGTGAAAATGAATCCACAGATTGTGGTGTTTGTTCCCCTATGACTTCCTGTTTCAGTACCACTTCCCGGCCGGGAAAAGGAGCTTCTGACAAGCGAGAAAGCTCCCTTCGTCGTATTGCGCGTTCAGCTGCATCCCATGCTGTTGCCGCAGTTTAAGCACTTATAGCAGGTGCCGTTACGGATGGTGATATGTCCGCAAACATTGCAGGCAGGAGCGTCACTCTGCAGGCTGGTTAAAAACTCGTCCGTAGTATTTTTCCCTCCCAGAGCGGCGATCTTCTCTTGTTGAGCCTTACTTGCGCGTGGTTTTTCAGCTTCGGCTCCTGATTTGGCCTTTACTTTTGGTTCCGAAGGCTGCTGCTCGGGAAGTTCGTCGGGAATATGCACCAAATCGCTTCGCGTGAGGTATTCGTAGCCCAGTACGCGGAATATATAATCAACAATAGAGGTAGCGGATTTGATATTGGGGTGTTCCACCATCCCGGCCGGCTCAAAGCGGGTAAACACGAATTTATCCACGAATTCTTCCAGCGGTACACCGTATTGAAGGCCGATGGAGATAGCGATGGCGAAACAATTCAGCATGCTGCGCATGGTAGCCCCTTCTTTGGCCATGTCAATAAAGATTTCACCTAAGGTGCCGTCTCCGTATTCTCCGGTGCGGAGGAAAATGGCCTGTCCGCCAACCTTTGCCTTTTGGGTAAAGCCTCTGCGTTTGGCTGGCAGTTGTTTCCGTTGGACAATACCGGACAATTTCCGCATGAGCTTGGTATCCGGGCTTTGCTGCAAGCGGTGGGTTATTTCTTCCAGTAATTCATCAATGGTCAGTTTGTCTACCTGGGGCAGCAATTGCGCTACGGCGTTTTCCAATTCTTCCTTTTTATTCTTTTGCGCTTTATCGGATTTATTGCTGAGCGGTTGGGACAGTTTAGAGCCATCCCTGTATAGGGCACAGGCTTTCAGGCCCTGCTCCCAGCTTAGCCAGTAAGCGTCTTCAATTTCCGCAATGGTGGCTTCGTTCGGCAGGTTTATAGTTTTAGAAATAGCCCCGGAAATAAAAGGTTGTACAGCGCCCATCATGCGAATGTGACCATGTGCGTGAATGAACCGTTCTCCTTTTTTCCCACATTTATTCGCGCAATCGAATATCGGCAAATGGGCTTTTTCTAAATAAGGGGCGCCCTCCACAGTCATCGTCCCGCAAACGTAGTCGTTGGCCTTTTCTATTTGTTCTTCTGTAAAGCCAAGAGCTTCCAGCAGGTTGAAATCAGGCGACTTGCAGGCTTCCGGAAGGAAGCCTAGTCTTTTTAGGCAAGGCTCACCCAGCGTGTAAACATTAAATACAAAACCAATTTCAAAGGCGGTTTTTACCGCTTGATCCAGCATCTTAAGCTCTTCAGCCAGGAAACCTTTTTCACTCAGCGTTTGATGATTGATAAAGGGCGCGCCTATAAAGGTCCCGGAACCTTTTGCGTAATCTACGATGGCCTTTACTTCATTTGGTTTGTAGCCCAAATGGGAGAGCGCCAGCGGAATAGATTGATTAATGATCTTAAAATAGCCGCCTCCCGAAAGTTTTTTGAATTTAACCAGGGCGAAGTCAGGCTCCACTCCCGTGGTATCACAATCCATGACCAGTCCAATTGTTCCAGTAGGAGCGATAACAGTTGTTTGCGCATTCCGGTAACCATATTTCTCTCCCATCTGTACCGCCTGATCCCAGGCATTTGTTGCTGCTTTTAAAAGATAATCCGGGCAATGCTGGGCTTTGATGCCCTGTGGCTTTATTTCCAGATTTTCATATGCATCGGCAGCGTCATACGCGGCGGCCCGATGATTGCGCATCACGCGCATCATGGATTTTTTATTCTCCTCGAATTTGTTAAAAGGTCCGAGCACCTCGGCCATCTCAGCGGAAGTGCGGTACGCCGTCCCGGTCATTATAGCTGCGATGACCCCGCCAATGGCCCTGGCTTCTTCGCTGTCATAGGGGATGCCGTTGACCATTAAGGTGGACCCCAGGTTGGCAAAGCCTAGGCCGAGGGTGCGATAATCATAACTTAATTTGGCTACTTCTTTAGAGGGGAATTGCGCCATTAAAACTGAAATTTCCAGAACTACGGTCCACAGACGTATGGTATGTTCAAGACTGTTCACATCAAATCGGCCTTCTTCCGGATCGAAAAATTTCCGCAGATTAATGGAGGCCAAGTTGCAGGCTGTATTGTCCAGGAACATATATTCGGAACATGGGTTGGAGGCATTGATCCGGCCACCGGCAGGACAAGTGTGCCATTCGTTGATGGTGGTATCGTATTGGGTTCCGGGATCGGCACAGCGCCACGCGGCATAAGCGATCTTATTCCAAAGGTCTTTGGCTGGAATGCTTCGCATGGTTTTTCCGGTGGTTCGGGCTTTCATTTCCCATTCCCCATTCTCCGCTAGGGTATGAAAAAAGCTGTTGGGAATACGTACTGAATTGTTAGAATTTTGCCCTGAAACCGTAAGATAGGCTTCGCCTTCATACCCGCCTTTAAACCCGGCCTCCATTAGCGCGGCTACCTTTTTTTCTTCTTCTACCTTCCAGTCGATGAATTCGATCACCTCCGGATGGTCCAGATCCAAACAGACCATCTTAGCTGCACGGCGGGTCGTTCCGCCGGATTTGATGGCTCCGGCAGCCCGGTCTCCGATTTTAAGGAAGCTCATCAGTCCGCTAGAGGAACCGCCTCCGGACAAGATTTCTCCTTCGGCACGGATTTTCGAAAAGTTGGATCCTACGCCGGAACCGTATTTGAAAATTCGGGCCTCCCGTACCCAGAGGTCCATAATGCCCCCGTCATTAACCAGGTCATCATCTACACTGAGAATAAAACAGTTGTGTACCGTTATTCCATTTGCCGCAAATTGAGCGGAAGCCGTTTGAATATCATACACTACCTCTTCTCCTATATAATCTATGGATGTGACGGTTAGTTCACTGATGGTTTCCTTTTGCTTTCCTGAAAGATTTTTATTGAGCCGTTGAAGTTTCACGCACTTATCTTTTGAGACAAACCCAATAAGCTGTGCATATTTTTTTCTTTCCGATGCGTAGGTGATGGTTAATTGAAAGCCGTTATGCCGACGCTCTCCTTGGCCTTTCACCATAGAAATATTGGTGTATATGCCCAGGCTTAACAACAATTGCTGTACCTCGTGAACCAAATCTTCACTTAAAGCAGTCAATACGATATCACCATTGGTTCGGCCTGTTTCCTGGCCGATTCGAACATTTCCCCGGGTTTGAAAGAGGCCCTGTAAAAACAAACATTTTTCAGGAATGCTTCCCTGCATGATTTTTTCCGGGACATGAGCGATCAGCTCAGATTGATTAAGTTCATAGGCCGCTACCAATGAAGCTACGGGCTTGCCGTCCAGTTTTACAGTCCGGTGCAGGTCATCTGCGTTTTTGCGAGGGACTGTTTGGTAGGTACCGAAAATTTCCTCAAAAAGGTGCGTGACATGTGCGTATTCATCTTCATTTATCGTGATGGCGCCCAACACGGCGGCTTCTTTGTTTTTATTGACATTGTTGCAATAGCCATCCCCAATGATCCATCCAGCCAACGCCGCCCGGGCGTAGGACGCCTTGTATGCAGCGTGATCCCCATCCAGCGGATCGGTTTGCATGAGTTGCCTGGTAAATAGGAAAGGTTGTTTAGAAGCATCTGCTTCCTCGGCCATTTCATTGATAAGCGCAATTTCCGGGACCACATCAGACAGGGCTGTTTGTTGTACTTTCTTCCCTAAGAGCGTCTCCAATTGTTGCCAGCTGTACCTGCCTCCGTCCTTTATTCGCCTGTCACAGGCCCACACCCGGTGATCTCCCGTAAACTCAATGAAGTTTCCATTGCTCAATGTGGCGCGATACAGTTTTTTGACGCCGTTATTCTTGACCGCTAACAACCTGGACCATTGATTTCCATCAAATATTTTTAATCCAGACCGCTTATTTTCTACAACATCCCCGATTTTCAGAATTCCCTGATCTGTATATAAACGGGTGTTGTAACGGGCGCAGGCGTGTGGCTGCGGTCTTTCATAGGCTGATGTGGATTTTTGCACTTTGCCCGTCTTAGGGTTAACGAAATAATGTCCCTGTGGTTTGCCGGTGATCCCATAGCTTTCGTGCAGCCCCGTATTAAACCATTGGGGGGAGTTAGGAACACAAGCCTGATTCAACATGCAGTAGGCCAACTCGTCATAAAAAATTTCTGCATCTTTTTGGGAGGCAAAATATTGGTAGCGTTCTCCCCAGGTTTTCCAGCAGTTGACCATGCGGTGGACCACCTGTTTGACAGAAGTCTCACTGCCATCGGGGCCGTCTTTTCCGGGGACACCCGCCTTGCGAAAATATTTTTGGGCCAGTATATCGGTGGCTATTTGTGACCATCCTTCCGGTACTTCGACCTCCTTCATCTCAAAGACCACCTCTCCGTCAGGGTTTCGAATGACCGAAGTGCGTTTATCGTATTTAAACTGGTCGTACGGGCTTTGTCCTTCTTTGGTAAAGTGTCTGGAGAAACGAAGCCCGTTTTTTGTTTGGTTACTCATAGCGGTAAAATTTTATGTAGCTTAATGATGAAATCAGCTTTTTGAAGGATCATCCGGATGGCTTTCGAAAAACATCCTGTGATTACCATACGAAAGTAACGTTTTTAGGCAGGCGGATGACCTTCTTTTTTACACAGGGTGTGGATAAGCTTTGAAGCCCTTATTTCCACTGAATTTTGGGTGAAAATGGAAATTCGCTTAAAAAAACAGTAGTTTTGTAACTTAAAAACCCTGTCTTTATGAATGATGCGGTATATCTTACCATCCATAAAAAAAAATCGAAAGGGCGGAAAGCATTTGCGCTTTTGATAGATCCTGATAAGGTGACTCCCGATCAACTGCTTACGTTGGTGCAGCGTGCCGAAGCAGCCAAGGTAGATTATATTTTTATTGGGGGAAGTCTTGTGTTGACCGGGAACATGGATGCCTGTATTGGTGAGATAAAAAAGAACTGCAGCATTCCCGTGCTTTTATTTCCGGGCCACCCCTCCCAGGTTTCCGAGAAGGCGGATGCCCTGTTGTATCTGTCGCTGATTTCGGGTAGAAATGCCGAACTGCTGATTGGACAACATGTTATTTCAGCGCCCAGCATCCGGCAAACCGGTATTGAAGTAATCCCTACCGGTTATATGGTCATCGACGGCGGTTCACCCACTTCTGTGTCCTATATCAGCAATGCGAGTCCCATCCCTTCTGATAAAGACGATATCGCCTATTGCACGGCCATGGCAGGAGAGATGTTGGGAAAGAAACTGATTTTTATGGATGCCGGAAGCGGGGCTAAAAACCCGATATCTGAAAATATGATTGCCCGGGTTCGGGAAAACATTACTGTTCCGCTGGTAATTGGCGGCGGAATCCGCGAACCTGAGAGAGCTTACAGAAATTGTAAAGCAGGGGCCGACATCATCGTAGTTGGTAATGCAATTGAAAACGATCCTTCGCTTATGGAAGAAATGGCGGCAGCCATACATTCTGCCCCACAGGTAAAACAGGTATAAACGCAATAAAGGTTACTTAAAAAATGGCAAATAAGAATAACGACATGCCCAAGATCCTCATCATAGACGATGAGATGAGCATCCGGAAAACGTTCTCCGATATTTTAAGTTATGAGAATTATAAGGTAGAGACGGCCACTAATGGGCTGGAAGGACTTAATTTATTTAAAAAAATAGATTTTGATGTAGTACTTTGCGATATCAAAATGCCGAAGCTCGATGGCATGCAATTTTTGGAAGAAAGCCGTGAGGTTAATCCGGATGTCCCTATAATAATGGTATCAGGACATGGAAATATCGATACCGCAGTAGAGGCAGTGAAAAAGGGGGCCTATGATTACATTGCTAAACCACCCGATCTGAATAGAATTTTGATTACGATAAAAAATGCGCTTGATAAAAATACCTTGACTATTGAAACTAAGACATTGCGCAAGAAAGTATCAAAGGTTCATGAAATGATTGGAAAATCTAAGCCGTTACAGCGTATCCATAAAACGATCGACAAGGTGGCGCCCACGGACGCTAGAGTGTTGATTACCGGCGCGAATGGTGTGGGTAAGGAGCTGGTAGCCAGGTGGATACATGATAAAAGCGGCCGCAACAACTCACCTTTGATAGAAGTAAACTGCGCGGCAATTCCGAGTGAACTTATTGAGAGCGAATTATTCGGGCATGAAAAAGGTTCTTTTACCTCAGCGGTTAAACAACGGATTGGCAAATTTGAACAGGCCGATGGAGGCACCCTGTTTTTGGATGAAGTAGGAGATATGAGCCTCAGTGCACAGGCAAAGGTGCTGCGTGCCCTGCAGGAGGGGAGAATCACCCGTGTGGGTGGGGACAAAGAAATTAATGTAGATGTACGGGTGATCGCCGCTACGAATAAAGACTTGCTGCAGGAAATAGAAGAGAATAATTTCCGCCTGGACTTATACCATCGGTTGAGTGTTATTATTATTCATGTTCCTTCTTTAAAAGAACGAAAAGAAGATATTCCGTTATTGGCGAATCACTTTATGGAGGAAATATGTAAAGATTACGGTATTGCGCCAAAGAAGATCGAAAAAGAAGCCATGAAAGCATTGGAAGAACATGGCTGGTCGGGGAATGTTCGGGAATTACGCAATGTAGTGGAAAGACTGATCATTTTATCCGATAAAAAGGTGACGCATACCGATGTGATGGCTTATGTTGTACCGCAAAAGTCATGAAAGCAGGCGCTAGGGTGATGTTTTTTCAAAAAACAATTCATGTTAAAGCTTATCGTTGTCGATCAACCCGCTAAATGGGACATCGAAATACCCGGAGCAACAATTATTTCCTCCGGTGAATACCTCAATGACGTAAGCGGCCTCAAGCAGAAAAATGTCCGGGTGTTTAACCTGTCGGACGAATACAAGTATCAATCAAGGGGGTATTATGTTTCCCTGGTGGCTGAAGCCAGAGGGCACCGGCCTAGTCCGGATGTGAAAAACATCATTGATTTTAAACAACAATCTTTAACTAAAATCTTATCGGGCGACCTGGATACAATTATTAATCGGTCCCTTAAAAACTTGAAGACAGATCATTTCAAACTTAGTGTTTACTTCGGAAAAAACACGGAAAACAAATACAACGACCTGGCCAAGGAATTGCATAAATTGTTCCGCGCGCCTTTGCTTCGCGCTAATTTTGCCAAGTCGAAACGTGGGTGGGAATTAAAACGTATTAAAACAATTGCGCTTAAGGATGTGCCCGACTACCACCTCCTGCTCATGAAGGAATACGCAAGGGAATTCCTGAGCAAAAAACGCTATTATACGGCTAAAGGACATAAGCTTCAATATGACCTGGGAATATTGGTAGATCCGAATGATCCTGCTCCAGCATCAAACAGGCAGGCGCTTCAAAAGTTCATTGATGTTGGAGAAAAACTGGGCTTTTATGTGGAGCTGATTGGCGAAAACGATTACAATCGTTTGCCTACCTTTGATGCTTTATTTGTGCGGATGAACACACATGTAAAAAATTTTTCCTACAAATTTGTTCGAAAAGCCGAATCCGAGGGGCTGGCGATCATTGATCATTCCGAAAACATCCTCAAATGTGGCAACAAGGTGTATATGACTGAAGTGCTTCGCACGGCCAATCTGCCGATCCCCCAATCCTATATTCTCCATCGGGACAATTGGAAGGACTATTGCCATGCGCTTAAATTTCCCTGTATTGTTAAACTGCCTGATTCTTCATTTTCTTTTGGCGTCAAAAAGGTAACGAACAGGAAGGAGCTAGAGAAAACGCTCACTGTTATGTTCAGTGAATCCGATCTGGTCATTGCCCAGGAATATATCTATACAAGCTATGACTGGCGAGTGGCTATATTAGATAACATACCGTTGTTTGCCTGCAAATATTATATGGCTAAGGGACACTGGCAAATTTATAATTGGGAGAGCAAAATAGCTGATGACCAAGCAGGACTTGCAGATACTTTTGCTATAAAAGATGTTCCCGGGCATATTATAGAAATGGCCATTAAGGCTGCCGGCTTAATTAATAAAAAAGGCTTATTCGGCGTAGACTTAAAAGAGGTCAATGGAAAAGTTTTTGTAATTGAAGTAAACGACAATCCGAATATAGATTTCGGATGTGAAGACCTTGTGCTTAAAGAAGAATTGTATAGCAGCATTTTAATGGCTATCAAAAAACGGGTAGAAGAAAAATTCAATGTGAAAAATGGACGCCCCCTTTAAATACCGGCTCTTTGAAGCCTTTGGTGTTGAGCTGGAGTATATGATAGTCGATAGGGATACGTTGAAGGTCAAACCTATCTCAGATTCTTTATTACATGACTTTTCGGGGAACTATTCGGGAAATTATGAAAACGGAAGCATTGACTGGTCCAATGAACTGGTTGCACATGTTATTGAGTTAAAAGTGCATCAGCCGGTTTTTTCTTTAGATTCAACGGCTGAAGATTTTGCGCATAACATCCGGCGGATCAATGAGCATCTAGAAAGATACAACGCTATGCTGCTTCCGGGGGGCATGCATCCGACGTTTAATCCGTTAACCGAAACCGTGCTATGGAAGCACGACAACAACGACGTTTATCAGTTGTATAACCGAGTATTTAATTGCCAGGGGCACGGGTGGTCCAATCTTCAGAGTACGCACCTTAACCTGCCTTTTGCAACCGAGGAGGAATTTGCCAGGTTACATGCCGCTATACGGGTTATGCTACCCCTTATTCCCGGGCTCTCCGCTTCTTCACCCATTACAGATAGCAGATTAAGCAGGTATCAAGACAGCAGGATGTTTTATTACCTGAACAACCAGAAAAGGATTCCTTCCCTGATGGGAAACTTAATTCCTGAACCTGTTTATACCCGGGATGACTATTTTCGCGAGATATTCCAACCGATTATAAATGACTTTGCCCCTTTTGATCCGGCTGGAACCATGAAGCCTTATTTTCTGAATTCCAGAGGAGCCATAGCCAGATTTGACAGGGGGGCCATTGAGGTAAGGGTGATGGATGTTCAGGAATGCCCCAAGGCCGACCTTTGCATTATTCGTATGGTGGTCGCTTTGTTAAAAAGTCTGTGTCAAGCTGAAAAGAACAGAATGGAAAACATGAAAAAGATCGATACTGAACTGCTTTATCGTCTTTTTAAAGAGGCTATTCAACATGGCGGAGATGGCATGGTTGAAGAAAGAAGTTATCTGGCCTTTTTCGGTTGCACGGCAAGCGCTGTGCGTATAAAGGATTTATGGGCCATGCTATTAAATACAGCAATAGAACTGGAAGATAAAGAATTGGAAGCAGCACGCCATTTATTGAAGATCGGTACACTCAGTAGCCGGATTATTCGACAATTCAATCAGGGTAAAAGTATTTCGACTATTTATCGTGCTCTGGCAAGCTGCGCTCAGGAAAATGTTTGGTTTGAAGGATAGCCATGGGGCCGGAAAAGGATAATTCATCTGCAACATGGGAGGTTACCTGCATATTTTTTAGGAAGCCTTTGCCGGGATGGAACTTTCTTCTTCAAAACCCTAATGATATTCATGTCTCCAGAGTCTGTAATAATCTATAGGCGCTTCCATTTGTTAATTCTATCAAAAATATTTCCATAACCTATGATTTTAGTTGGTTATTATGTTTTATTTTTCCGGTGTTTAGTCTGTTTTTCGCTTTTATCTCTTTCCATTGTAGGCAACTCGTCCATAACCCTTTCTATGGATCATTGATGGATGTGTTCATGCTTCTTGTACTAACCAAACGACCTTCAATGTCATCGTAAATAAGTCCTCGAATAAGCTTTGTTAGTCAACAGCCAAGGTTCCCCTGAATCCTCTGAGGAAATCTTCTACTTTCATTCGTTTCTTCCCGGCCGGTTGTATTTGCTTTAATACAATCAGTCCGTCCCGGCAGGCTATTTTAAAATACGACTTGTGATCGGTCAATACATTATCGGGAGCGTCTATTCCGGAAGTTTCTTCTTTTTCCACCCGGAATATTTTCAAGGTCTGTCCGTTTAATTTTGTCCAGGCTCCGGGGTATGGGCTTAATCCACGTATGAGGTTGTAGACGGTGCGAAGGTCCTGATCCCAATCTATTCTACAATCTGGCCTGAATATTTTAGGGGCGGTATGCAGCGGTTTGTTGTCAAGTGCTGCGAGTTGAGGCCTATAATGTGCGTTGTTATTTTGAATTTTCGTTAGGGTATTTAACAAAAGCTGAGCACCTGCTTTCATTAATTTGTCATGCAGTTGTCCGGCTGTTTCATCCGGCTCAATGGGCACTGTTTGCTGATCAATAATTTGCCCGGTATCTATTTCATGCTGAAGTTTAAAAGTAGTGACTCCGGTTTCCGTTTCGCCGTTTATTATAGCCCAGTTGATAGGAGCAGCACCGCGGTATTGGGGAAGGAGGGAGGCGTGGAGATTGATCGTTCCGCGAGGAGGCATGTTCCATACTATTTCGGGAAGCATTCGGAAAGCCACCACAACATGGAGGTCGGCCTGGATTTTTTTTAAGCTTTCTATAAACTCCGAATTTTTTAGTTTTGAAGGTTGTAAAACAGGAATGTCCTGCGTAATCGCATATTTTTTTACAGCGCTTTCTCGCACATTTAATCCTCTTCCCGCGGGTTTATCCGGGGCGGTAACAACGGCTACTACATCAAATCCCTGTTCTACCATAGCAGCAAGGGAGGCAACCGCAAATTCCGGCGTTCCCATGAAAACAATCCGCATGATCAATACTTTAAAGTTCGAAGGTATTTATTTTGTTGTAAAGTCAGGATAAAGCAGGTATTTTTTTCTTATTTTTTTAAACGCATTTAGCTTTGGTTGCCAGCTTTTACGAATACGTTCTTCACTCCATCCATCCTTTATTTGTTGCATCAGGGTTGCGGTTCCTGCCAGTTTGTTAAAGTACGAACGAAAGAAATTTGCTTTATCCGGAAATAATTTATACGCCTTCAAAACCCATTTGAGTTGAATTTGATGACCCGCCTTTTCTAAAGCGGTCTGTGCGTCTGTGGCCACAAGGAATCCATAACACTTTTCTCCCTCCAATTTGGGATGTTCCGCACCGGGCATACTGACGGGGGTAAAAGCATAAAGACTATCCGGAAAGGCGGGATAACCAAAAAGTTGAAAAGGATGTGCTGTTCCTCTACCTACGCTGCATTTGGTACCTTCAAAGAAGCACAGGGACGGATACAGGTAAACGGAGGCCATATTCGGCAGGTTGGGGGAGGGCTTCACCGGAAGGGAATACAAGCTGTCGTGCGTATAATTCAGGCACTTGATCACTGTTAAATCGGGCTGTAAATCGGGGTTATTTAGCCAGTGTTCACCGATCAACATGCGGGCGTATTCGCCTATGGTCATGCCGTAAACAATTGGAATGGGCTGCATGCCGACGCCTGATTTCAACCTCTTTTCCAACACCGGTCCTGCGACATAGAATCCATTGGGATTCGGCCGATCCAAAATAATGAAAGGTTTATTGTTTTCTGCTGCTGCTTCCATAAAACGCTGCATGGAGTTAATATAGGTATAAAACCGGGTACCGACATCCTGAATATCAAATATCATCACATCCACATCAGTCAATTCTTCAGGCGTTGGCTTATTGTGGCTGCCATATAAGGAAATAATGGGAATTCCGGTTTTTTTATCAACGGCGTTTTCCACCGTAGCGCCCGCACTTGCCGTTCCTCGGAAGCCATGTTCCGGACCGAATATCTTTACAATGTTTATTCCGAGGCTAAGAAGTGTATCTACCAGATGGGTATTGTTTTTACCCATGACGGCGGTCTGATTAGTTAAAATGGCTACGCGCTTTCCTTTTAACATAGAAAGATATTGATCAAAGCGTGCAGCACCTACAACAATAGCGGGATCTTCGGTTTTCGCTGCAGCGGAAGAATGATTATTGGCCTGGCCGCCGGCACAACCCAAGCCTAAAGATATAAGCAGAGCAAGTAGTATTTTCATCGTTTTTGTTTATTTAAGGCGTAAATATAGGTATTTTTAGGTTGGAGCCAAGGGCTGTGCAGTCAACACCTATGCATCGGAAAAAGCGTTAGTTCCCGCCATGCAAGGCTTCGTGAAGGCAAGCTCCGACAAGGATATGACGCTTATTACACGGCCATCAGGTTACACCCCCGTAAGTCGCTCTGGTCTCTTCTGCCAAGTACTTCAAAGGCTCCGTCGGCGTGTAAGACCCCGATGTCATCGGTGGCGATAAATCCACAGGTATCCCGGTTGGCCAGGTCTATCACGTTGATCAGCCCCCGTGCAGTGTTCCCCGATTCCGGAAGAGGAACAGGAGATAAGGGATCGTCCATTTCCCTGAGGCTGATGCGCATCCAGGGGGGGCATCGAAAAATCCCATTACCCTGGGAATAAGCCTGGCTCAAAAGCTCAGTCATGCCATACTCGGAATGAATATAATTCAAGCCCAGCTTTTCCTTTAAAAGGTCATGAACCTCCCCGCGGGTCCATTCTTCCCGTCGCCCCTTCATCCCGCCTGTTTCCATGACAATGGTATGAACCAACTGCATGGGATGTCTTTCGGCAAAGTCCAAAAGACCGAAGGTGACACCGATCAGCAACGTTTTTTGACCGGAAGCCTCTAGCCGGAGCAGCGTTTGATGTAGCTTTTCATACTCATTCAGATAAAAGCCGCTTTCTTTTTTTCCACTTTGTTTGATCATATCATGAACCATATACACCAAAGAAGCGTTTTTCCGCTCCAAATAAGAGGGGAGCAGCCCGATAACCGTATAATCTTCCACTTTGCCGTAAAAAAGTGAAAAAGCAGTGCGGAAACTGCGTTCATAAAGGGCCGGCGATTTGACCAGACAACGACTGGCCGTAGTTTGCGTGGTGCCGCTGCTTTCAAAGACCAGCGCCGGCACAAAATCTCCGGTTTTTACGTCATGGGTTTTAAAGAAACCGATCGGCAAAAAAGGAATGGAGGCCGTATCCTTTACATGTTGTGGGTCCATATGCAGCGCCTGAAGGTACCGCCGGTATAATGGGTTGTTCTCGTATTGGAAATGAAACAACGAAAGTGCTAAATGATCAAAATCAACGTTAGGTTTAAAGAGAGAATTTGTAAAATCAGCGGTGGAGAACATTTTTAACCTTAAATTTGTCTTTTGCTAAGAAAAACAAATTTACGACATTTTGAGGCAGAAAGAAGACAGATAAAGGATTACGCTATGAAAAGATACTCAATTCCTGTTATGTTGCTGGCCCTGTTTATGTGGATGGGTTGCGGAAAGAGCAACAATTATCCTACCATTCCTGATCTCAAATATAACAGCATTTATCCTCATGACCTCAGTACGGCTGATTCTGTAGCCATCACCTGCAGTTTTAAAGATAAAGAGGGCGATATACAAAATGCCATATGGTATAAAGTGTATAACATAACCACCCCGGAGCATACCACAGAGTTTGACGATTATCGCCATGACGTGCCAAACTTTCCCGCACAGCGAAATATGGAAGGCACCATTATTACTATATTGAAGCCCGGTGTAGACTTTTCCGTCGGCACCGCTCAGGGAGGCGGATCCGATTCCGTTTACTTTGAACTGTTTCTAAAAGACGCGGCAGGACACATCAGCGATACCATTAGGACGGATACCGTGCTGGTACATACCATTTAGCCTAAAAGTCACTGTTTTCGGGCGAAAATATGCAGCTGTATATCCATACCGTGGCTAATAACGGGTTGGACCAGCGGATGGGTCTGCCGGTAAAGAGAAGAAATGATGTAGCGAAACCCATTTTGTTCAAGGACCTTTAGTAGCTTTCCCAGTTCTTGTTGTTTTCCTGCGAAAGAATGATATTCGACATACAGATAATCTACCTTTTGCAAAGCCGCGTCACAGTCGGAAATAACGACAGATTCCGCACCTTCGATGTCTATTTTCAGAAAATCGATATGTTCTTCAGCGAGAAGTACGTCTTTCAGGCGAATGGTAGGCACTGTTTCGGCACCATTTTTATTTCCGTAAAATGAGCCCCCGTCTGCACCGTCTGCAATAAACTGCATGCCGTTGTTGTCTATCCATACCGCTTTCTGAACAACCTGAATATCTTTTAAGTTGTTGTTGGTGATATTTTGACGGAGTATTGTCGTTATACGTGGATCGGCTTCGAATGCCGTAATTTTTGCCGCAGGGAATAATTTTTTGAAATAAAGGCAACACATTCCGATATTGGCGCCGCAGTCAATAATAACAGGATCCTTTTTGTTCGTTGTGAACCGGTAATATTCGTGGACAAATATTTCCTTATATTGGAAAACAAAAGACAGGGCATCGGCATAGATGATTCCGAAATCATCAAATCGCGTTTTACCTTCTTTTTTTTCAGGTTTTGATTTTAACTGATAATAGAGTTTCAGCCACGTCCTGAAATGCTTGTTCTGGATGAAGTTTCTGATTGGTTTGATATAATCGACGGCTATTCCCATATACTTTCGGTTCGTAAACTACGATTGCTGAATATTCTTTGTTTCGCCAACAAATAATATTCGGTTTTGTTCCAGTTGCTCTTTATGGAGCAGGGTAAAATGTTTTTCAAACTCAGTTTCAAACCACTCTTCGGTATACCATTCCGGTGGTGTTTCATTCCTTTTAGCGGATTCGCTGAAGAGGCCCAACGGCATAAATTCTGTTACCAGGTATTTTTTGGTAAACCTATCGAACTGCAAAAATATTTTATCCAGTGGAATCTTTTGTGTAAGAGTCAGATGATGCGTTAGTGCAAGCGCAATGACCATTTCACAGCCATAGCGTTGTTCTATGGTCTGGCCATAATCCAATACGAGTGGAGAAGCGATGTCAAACAAAATCGGTGTAATATTCAGGTGCTTGGCCTTGATTCTATTGTACATTTTGTTTACGGCGATTTCATCATAATCGGAACAATATACCTTTTTTACTTCTGTGTCCTGTAGAATCAATTCGGAAAATACGCCCTGATTACCGCCAATTTCCAAAACAGAAGACGGATGGAGGGTATTGATGATTTCAATAATTTTGTTGAATCTAGAGGTGGTGGAAGCCAGTTTGCCTTCGCGTTCGATAAACTGGTCGTGGTAATCCCCCCATTGGGACTGATAAACAGGGGATTTCATCCGTCTGATTTTCCTTTCCAGCTTGGCAAAGTTGACCGTTTGCAAAAAGGTGAGGTTGTTCTTTTTCAGGAAGGACAGCAGGGGACGAAGTTTGGCAGGCGCTCTTTTGTTTATTTCAGCTATACTATATTGTGAGAATACCTTGTACTTGTGATAGCCTTCCAAGACTTTATTAATCGTGTGCGGGCGAAACAGGCGCGATAGCGGATAGCGGAAACGATAATAACTGCTGTGCGGCATGATTTTTTTTCCTTGAGAGAGAATGGCACGCCCCAAAAACAGATTTCCACTTTTAAAAACCTTTAAGGGATAATAGAAATAACGAATGAACTGTTCATAAGCCCACCAGCCATCGGGATTTTCCGTATTTTTTATGAAACTTCCCAGGTCCACGAAAACAGCCGTTCCTGATTTGAATAAGATATTGAAGCCATGACCATCCAGGGTCTGGTAGCCATATTTTCTGGCGATTTTATTCACCCTTAACATGCACAAAGCTGCATCTTTTAACATGTCAAATGACCAGCTGTCAGGATAGAGGGTCGGACTGATTTTTTCATGTTCTAAAATCAGGTCAAAACCGGCCAATGTGTACGGGACAATTTTGGTTTCTGGAAACAATCCTTCTTTGACCAGTTCATCGATCAGACCGGATTCCAGCAGTTCGAGCGCCTCCTTTTGCTTTTCGGGATATATCGCCCGAAAAATCCGGCCTTCCCAACGGAATGTTTTTCCAAGCTCGTCAAAATTGTATCCAATCATCAAAACTTCTTCCCCAGGCAGTTCTTGCTTACTGATGTTAGAAGTTGAACGGTTGTTGTCTGTCATTATTTAATTTTATATGAGTGGAGTGCGAAACCCATTCATCGGTACCAGCATGGGATGTAGACGACTCCTTTCTAACACTTACATTTTAAAACAATCATCATGAATTCGCCATAGATCCTTTAAAGTAGTAGCACGGTTGTCCCGGAAAAACTTCCGAATGTAAAGCCATAAAAGTAACTAATATTTGCATTTGCGTATCTAAGTTTCGCATTATCAAAAATAACAGCGGTGGTCCGTACTTACACTCAAAGCAAAAACGGGATAAGACCAATCTGTGCTCCCCGGCCCCCATCCTGGGTGGTTGAGCAGCTCACTGGCCTACAAAGAAAGTCAATGTTGAGAATACAGCAAAGAAACAGCTGCAAAAATGCTGATGAAAAGCTCAGCCGGGTTATTTTGAAAATGAAGGAAGTAAAAACAGCGTAGTCAAGTATAGGAAATGCCAATGCCACCGCCTGGATACCAGTGATCTAAAGGTACCTCCTGAAAATAAAGGAATTTTCGGTTGAGTTTGTTTGAAAATAGAGCCAGTTTATCGGTGTAATGGGCATTGTCACCCAGAATAATCGTCCGTTCGTTGATTAATCTTTCAATGGTTTTGTATTCGTTGTATTCGTAGTCTACAGAATGATCGCTGTCATTGATGAAAAGTTCGATGGGTTCGGTAAATCGGGAAAGGCTTTCAATGGAATCACCATACAGGATCTCGCCTGTTTGTTTGTATTTACCTGCCAACATATATCCTGCTTCAGGATTTATATCTGTTCCATAGTATCTGCCCGGAAAACCTTCTGCCTTGTTTTTCAAAAGCGCGGCACATAGCAGCACTGCTCCCAGACCTTTATCTACGCCTGTTTCTACAATCGTCTTGGGCTTTAATATTCTAGCAACGGCATACCAGCCAAGCCGCCTCCCAAAACGCACTTCGCGATCTGCGGTATGTTTAAAATTAGAATGCTTAATAGAAGTCAGAATGCTTTCGCGCAAGTCCTTGTCTTCTCTGGCCTCATGGATGTACTCCAGAACAATCGCAGGACTTACGCCCATAACCACGGCGATTGTATGAGCCAGATAGGTGATGTTTGCAGGGGTGAGATAATAGGTGTAATTGGTGTCTTCATTTGATCGAATTCCCCACTTTAAGATCTGGACGGATTTTCTTAAAGGCAATTTTCCTGCTCTGTATATTCTTCTTAGGAAGTTTAACAGCCATATTTTCTTTAAAAAGCGAAGGACCTTTCTCATGCTGACGTTGTATTGAACAGGTAGATGAAATTGTATCACGCATAAGTGCATATTACTTAGCTGATTTCTATAGGGAATAGGTCAAGATTGCGGGCTTCAGTAGGCAAAATTTATGTCGGTATTTTCGGCTATCGGCGGTGTACACCCGGACCCTATTTGTCGTTTTCCTGTAAAATTGCTTACCTTCACGACTATTAATTCTATTGGTAACCGAATTCCCACTTTATTCAACAAATGTACCATCGGTTTTTTATTTTATTGGTACCCTTATTCTTTTTTTCACTTACTGGTTATGCTCAAAAAGAGGGCAATATATGGTATTTTGGCTTAGGAGCAGGCATTAATTTCAATGTCAGCCCTCCCGAAGTGCTATTAGACGGCAAAATATATACCAGGGAGGGGGTGGCGACTATTTCTGATAAAAAAACGGGCCAGTTGCTGTTTTATACGGAAGGAACGAAGATATGGGATAAAAATCAACAGGTGATGCCGAATGGAAGTGGTTTGAAGGGGGATTATTCAAGCACTCAATCTGCAGTAATTGTACCGCATCCGGGGAACCCGGCGAAATATTATGTTTTCACAACAGCACAAAATAAGGGATTTCGATATTCCGAGGTGGATATGAGCCTTCATAACGGGATGGGAGATGTCATACCCGGTACGAAAAATAAGTTGTTGCTGCCGGGCAGTAAAAGCACAGAAAAGGTCATAGCTACCCGGCATTGCAATGGAAAAGATTACTGGGTGGCTACGCATACTTCAGGTGACGATGCTTTTTATGTCTATTTGATCACAGCCGCTGGCATTCAGTCGCCTCATATCTACCACGTCGGCTCCGTAATACATGCCGGGGGATGGGAAATGACTTCTTATTTGAAATTTTCGCCCGACGGCAATATTTTGGCGAATGTATTTGGCAGCCCTGACGCCTCTCAATCTCCCTCCAAAGTAGAATTTTTTGCCTTTAATAACCAAACGGGAGTATTGACCGGCCCGACTTTGGTACTGGAACCATTTATTTTCCCTTATGGCATTGAATTTTCACCGGATGGTAACTTAGTATATATCAGTACTTTGCATGGGCAATCGATCTTCCAATATGATTTGAGTGCTTCGGATGTTACATCCACCCGAACAGAAATTGCTTCTTCTTCTCATCTGTTGTTTGGCGCCCTGCAACTGGGGCCCGATGGAAAGATATATGTGAGTTCGGAGGATGGATTCAACAATGGCTATCCTTATTTGGGTGTCATTAATCAACCCGATGTGGTGGGCAAGGGCTGTGATTTTGTACAAGATGGTTTCTACCTGGGCGGTCGGGAGACGTTAATAGGGTTGCCTACCTTTCTGGGCAGTATATTTTATCATCCGGAAGATTTTAACGTGGAAAATGTCTGTTATGAGACACCTACCCGGTTTGATATTACAAATATAAAAAATATTGATTCTGTTTATTGGTCGTTTGGTGATGGGGGCTCTTCAAAAAAGATTGCGGCGAGCCACTTATATGGCAAGCCAGGTAATTATGATGTGCAGTTGATTATCTATTCGCCTTGCAGGTCGGATACGGTCAATAAAACTGTATCCATTTGTGCTAGTAAGGATAAAATGGTTGAAGATACCATATGCGAGGGCGAACCCTACCTTTTGCCCGATGGGAGAAAGGTCACTAAATCTGGTGAATATGTTTCTCTTCAGAAAAACGCATGCGGGTGTGATATAAAAATCATTACCCGTTTACAGGTGAATCCATCTTATCATATCACGGTTAAAGATAGCATTTGCCCGGGGGCTGCCTATAAGCTGCCCGACGGAAGGATGGTCAATGAGCCGGGAGTATATACCTCCAAACTTCAGACGATATACGGATGTGATAGTGTGATTGTAACGCAGTTGTTCGTCAAAAAATATGTGGTAACGCATCGGTATGATACCATTTGTACGCATGAAACATTTACCTTGCCTGATGGGAGAGCGGTTAATCAGACGGGCCTATATAAGCTGGTTTATAATGCAAAAAACGGTTGCGATTCCCTGGTATTATATCATCTGAAAGTAATTGCGCCACCGGCTATTCATTTAGGTAAAGATTTTTGTATTGTTCCTGGAGAAGTTGTAAAGCTACAGCCGACCATTCGTGGAGGAGAGCCGCTGTGGCAGGATGGGAGTGATCTTTCGGCTTTTGAAGTACGTGCTCCGGGAATTTACTGGGTTAAGGTTGACAACAGCTGCGGGATTGCTGCGGATACGGTGGTGGTGACCAATGATTGCTTAGGTAGGGTCTTTGTTCCGACAGCCTTCACCCCTAATCATGACGGGCAAAATGATGTTTTTAAAATATTGAATGTACACGGCCAGCGACTCATTCGCTTTGATATTTTTGATCGCTGGGGGAAAAAAGTATTCCATACCAACGATATTTACGAAGGTTGGACGGGGGAAGGCGCCAATTTAGGCAGTTATGTATATTATATCAAGTTACATACCTTAAAAGATGAAATTAAAATAATTAAAGGTGCTGTCACTTTAATCCGTTAATTATCCTTAACTTGCAATTTATATGACGGCGCGTAAAACCAATGCTCCACAAAATGTGGATTGGATGTAAGCGACAAAAAACTTGGTCTTAAAGCTGTATTACCTTATCCCTATGGGTGTTGTCCGAAAACAAAGCATTCAGTCTTCTCTCTTTATGTACTCTGGCTTTGCTGTCGGCGCTTTTAACTTTTGGCTGCTGCCGCATATATTGTCTACCGAACAATTCGGTCTGATAAGGGTATTGATGAGTGTCTGCAGCTTGCTTGCAGGAGTATGCGCATTGGGCATGCAGTCGGTTATTATCCGGTTTTATCCTTACTATGATGACCAAGGGAAAAAACACAAAACGGATTTTCTTAGCTGGACTTTTCTCATAGCACTGTGCGGTTATGTGTTGATGGTGGTTTTTACACTGCTTTTTAAAGACCTGATTGTGCGTAAGTTCCAGGGCAATGCAGGGTTGTTTTTAGATTACTTTTACCTCATTTATCCATTCACCTTATTTATTCTTTTGTTTGCCTTGTTGGAAAGAGTGGCATGGAGCAGGCAATTTACGGTATTAAGTAGTTTTTTGCGTGAGTTCGGTGTTCGTATCTTTACTTCGCTAATCGTCATTGCCCTCGCATTGCATTGGCTAGGGTTTACCGGTTTTATCACGCTTTATAGTTTGCAATTTGCAGTTGTGTTTTTTATACTCTTGTATTTTCTATTCATAAAAAAAAAATACGGGTTTTGTTTTTAAAGTTAGCAAAACCACCCGCAGACTTTATAAGCAAATGCGCGTTTACGCGCTTTTTATTTTTGGTGGTAATGTCTTTATTCTCGCTGAACAATTTTTTAATACGATTTTATTGGGAAGCCGTGAAAGCCTGAGCATTGCCGGCGTGTTTGATATAGCATTTTTTATTGCAACACTTGTCCTTGTTCCAAAAAGGAGCATGCAAGGTGCTGCTTCTGCTACCATTGCGCGTGCTTGGAAAGAACGGGATATAGGCAGGATAGAACGCGTATATAAGAAATCTGCAGCCACCTTATTGATTGCCGGACTTTTGATCTTTGGCTTGATCTGGCTCAATCTGAATGATATTTTTGACTTATATAAGCCCGAGTATCGGGCTGGAAAATACGTTGTTTTATTTGTGGGACTGGCCAATTTAACGGACTTGGGTACCGGTTTAAATCAGGATATCCTGATTAATTCGAAAATATGGCGGCTCAATTTCATCCTGAATGTCATCCTCATTATCTTGTTTCTGATCGTCACTTATTTTATGGTAGCACAATTTGGCATGATGGGGTCGGCTTACTCTTTCTTTATTTCTATTTCACTTTACAATCTGATGCGGTTTTTGCTTATCTGGTGGAAGTTTAAGATACAACCGTTTTCTATAAAGACGCTGTTTATTTTGTTCGGGGCGTTAGCTGCTTATGTTATGGCTGCTTTCATTTTGCCCGAAACAGGGCTGCCTTTTGTAAATATCGCTCTACGTAGTCTTGTGTTCTCGGTTGTTTTTGGCGTTGTCGTTTTGGCGGGTAAACTCTCTGAGGACGTGACAGAATTGCACGGCATGCTAAAGCAGAGGTTGCGCTAAGGGCCTCAACTGAACAGGGCGGAAGCCTAACGGTAAACCCAGTTCCTTTGGGTATGGGGCAGGGGCAGAAGGGGCCCGTTTCTATTCCAGATAAGCCCCTTTGAGTTGATCGCCTTCAATTTCTACCACTACGTTTTCGTGTAGAGTGGTGGAAAGCCGGTACCCGGTATAATCAACGGACACAGGGAAAGATTTGTGCATGCGATCAACAAGTACCGCTGTTTGGATCTTTTTAGGGAGGTTAGTCATAAAGGAACGCATAGCATAAAACATCGTTCTACCCGAATTAGCCACATCATCGACGACGATGATGCATTTTCCATTACAAGCTATTTCTTTTTTGATGGAAGCATCCAAAGGACGAGACTTGTTTAGGGCTATTTCAGCTAAGGTAATCCGGAAAGGCGTGATAGATTGCAAGTTGGATCGCAGCACTTGTGCGACTGTAGAACCCCTGTCTGCAATGCCCGCGAGAATGATTTCCTCTTCGGCCGCATTGTTTTCATAGATTTCATAGGCCATACGTAACATCTTCCGTGCTATGGTAGCTTCATCAAGAATAAGCGAAGCATCGTCGTGAATAAGGGGGTGTGTCATGATTCCCATATTTTATTTTTCTATTAGGATAATTTTCACTTAATTAGCTGAATAATTGGATATGATGCAATATCTTCAGCAGGTTTTATTCATACTATTATTTATTATTTCTATCGTGATTTTCGTCCGAAAGGTAAGACAAATCAGAAGAAATATACTACTGGGTAAAGATCTTGAAATAAAGGGTCATAAAAAAGCGCGTTGGCGCAATGTGCTGCTTCTGGCGCTTGGGCAAAAGAAAATGTTCCGTAACTGGATCCCGGCCATTCTGCATTTTTTTGTCTATGCGGGGTTTATTATCATTAATATTGAAATTCTTGAAATTATTCTCGACGGACTGACCGGCAGGCACCGGTTGTTTTATCCTGCGCTTGGTGGCTTATACAGCATATTGATTGGCTGTTTTGAAGTGTTGGCTGTCTTAGTTATTATTGGTTGTGCTGTTTTCCTCATCAGGCGAAACATTTTAAAGGTAAGGCGTTTTGAGAACAGGGAAATGACTTCCTGGCCAAAATCTGACGCAAATTATATACTGGTCATGGAGATTATCCTGATGCTGCTGTTTTTGACAATGAATACGGCTGACCAGGTTCTGCAATCGCATCAGGCGCCGGGTTACACGCAAACAGGTTCGTTTTGGATCAGTTCCTGGCTTATGCCGCTGCTTGAACCCTTATCCAATCCCACTTTGAGAGGGGTAGAGCGAAGCGCGTGGTGGCTTCATATCACCGGGATTTTATTTTTTATGAATTACCTGCCCTATTCCAAGCATTTTCATATCATCCTGGCTTTTCCTAATGCGTATTATACCTCCCTTACGCCTAAAGGGAAAATGCATAACATGCCGGAAATCCAAAAAGAAGTCAAGCTGATGATGGCACCCGAAGACCAGACGGGAGAAGAGGCGCCGCCGGAAAATTTTGGCGCCAGGGATGTGACGGACCTTACCTGGAAAAACCTGATGGATGCTTATACTTGCACAGAATGCGGGCGCTGTACGGCGGCTTGCCCGGCTAATCAAACGGGAAAATTGTTGTCTCCCAGGAAAATCATGATGGACACCCGGGACAGGGCAGAGGAAATAGGAAAGATAATCAATAAAAAAGGATCATTTTCAGGAGATGATAAAACCCTCGTGCATGACTACATTACCGCAGAAGAATTGCGTGCTTGTACGACATGCAACGCCTGTGTGGAAGAATGCCCTGTGAGTATCAATCCGCTGGATATTATCCTGGCATTACGCAGACATCTGGTAATGGATGAAGCCAGTGCGCCGGCGGAATGGAACCAGATGTTTACTAACATAGAAACCAATGCCGCACCCTGGAAATTTCCGGCAGATGAACGGGGAAAATGGCGAGATAGTTAGTCGTTGCAAGTCAAATATAGACGCTAAGGCTCGTAGGCGATTGGGCCTATGCTGTCGGAAGAGTGGGTTCGTTGGTTAATCAACGTATTAATTTTCTTGAACAATAGGCATGTGTAGGAACAAATTAATTAGGGTGTCCCTAAGGGGAAATTGAGAACCGGAAATGAGCATCATATGAAGCAAATAAAAACAGTGGCTGAAATGTCAGCCGACGGCCAGCAGCCTGACATTCTTTTTTGGGTGGGCTGCGCGGGAAGCTTTGACCAGCGTGCCCAAAAGATTACCAAGGCTTTCACGCTTATTTTGCAAAAGGCAGACATTTCTTTTGCTATTCTGGGTAATGAAGAAGGATGTACGGGTGATCCGGCCAGGCGGGCGGGTAATGAGTTGCTCTTTCAGATGATGGCTTTCCAGAATATACAGACATTGAACAATTACGGCATCAAAAAAATTGTAACCACCTGTCCACATTGCTTTAATACTTTAAAAAATGAATATCCTGAGTTGGGAGGACATTATGAAGTCGTTCATCATGCGGTTTTTTTGCAGCAATTGATCGATACGGGAAAGATCCGCATGCGCGACGGACATGCGTTTAAAGGGAAGAAAATCACCTATCATGATTCCTGTTATCTAGGTCGGGCAAACGGCGTTTATGAAGCGCCCCGGAAGGTTTTGCAAGCGTTGGATTCTGCGCTGACGGAAATGAAAAACTGTGGAAGCCGGGGCTTGTGTTGTGGGGCCGGTGGCGCACAAATGTGGAAAGAAGAAGAGAAGGGGGATACGAGAGTCAATTATAAACGTACGGAACAGGCTCTGGCTACCGGAGCGCATATCCTTGCTTCTAATTGTCCTTTTTGCATGACCATGCTGACAGATGGCATGAAAGAAAAAGGGCATGAAGAAGACATGCAAGTGTTGGATATCGCAGAGCTGGTAGCAGAGAGCATACAGTGAAACCCCGATATACGAGATCAAAGTTTCCCGACAACAGGCCGACCTACCTGCATATTAATGGGGCGTTGCCCGGGGATTTTTTAGTTGTAAACGATTTGTATAACCTGCCTGATTGTTCTTTTTTCAATTGCTTTTTTCCCTTATGAAAAGACGGAGACAATTTTCCTGCCTGTTTTCACGAAGCGTATCCATGGCGGCATCAGGCGCGAGAGGTGCCTTGCCGTTTCCCATGGTTTTGATACAGGCAGACGCCATCAAGGCGTCAATGGGATGGCAATACAACACGTTGCAACCAGGCCGTAGCCAGTCCCGGCCATATCTTAGCTGCCGGATTATTCGGCCTTAAGCCATAGCCGTGTCCGCCTTTGGGGTAAAGGTGCATTTCCACTGGGATCTTGTTTTTTCTAAGGGCGTTTGCCATAACAAGGCTGCTGTGGCCGTATGGGTCATCAGCAGTCTGAAAAATGAACATAGGCGGGGTTGTACTGTCTATGGTCAGTTCTGGTGTTAATGTGGAATTCGGACCTTTGTCCAGATAGGCGGGATAAATGAGCAGAGCAAAGTCAGGTCGGGCCGAAACCTGATCTGCATTGTCGGCTACCGGATAAAGCTCCTTCCCATATTGGGTACATAATCGTGTACTCAGACTTCCGCCGGCGGAAAACCCCAGGACCCCTATTTTATCGGGTTGTAGTTGCCATCGGGAAGCATGTTTACGGATCAGGCGCATGGCGCGTTGCGCATCCTGTAAGGCGCCATTTTCTTTGTCAGGAACCCGGTATTGCAATACAAAGGCAGTTATTCCGAGTGTATTAAGCCAGTGCGCCACTTCATAACCTTCCAAATCAATGGCTAGGATTTTATACCCCCCGCCCGGACAAACCAAAACCGCGGCACCGTTGGATACCGCTCCTTCGGGACGGAAAACGGTCATTACCGGATCGGTTACATCGGTTAATCGGGTCACATTGTTTGTGCGGTTATCCGCAACTATGGCAGGATGTTTTTCAAGTTTTTCCCCCGGAACACTTCCCGGCCACAAATGAATTACGGTACTGTCTTGCCCGAAGGCCTTACATCCTATCGTTGACATGAGGATTAATAGTGTGATTTTGTACATGAAATGGAGTTTATCGTTTTTTGTCCGTTGTTTTAGCAAGTGTGATCCAAAGGTGAACCTCGTACCGCGTTTCGCCCGAGCGCTTAGTTTATTTCAAAATTTCGTCCATACCCGGGATTGCGTTCTAATCGGAAAATACCGGGAAGAAAAGTGGCTAAGCTATGTCATTTTTAATGCATCGCCCCGATTTTAGTTGCTCCCTGAAGTGGTTGTCAAGCGTCCATTTTTTCCAGCCTTTCTTCCAGTGCCATCACCTTTTCAAAAGCTTCTTCATACCGGGATTCCGACTGCTGTAGCTTTTGACATATGCCGTCATAAGCCGTTTCGGTTTCCTGGAATTTTTGCTTGTCCACGTAGATATCCGGTAGTGCCAACTGGCTTTCCAGCTCCGCTTTTTGCTTCTTGAATTGGCTGACTTGTTGTTCCAATTGTTCGAATTTCTTTTTGTGCTTCTGCCATTCGCGTTTAAGATCTTTATCAATGGCGCCCTTGCCAGAAGAACGGATTGATTTCTTTTTCGCATCAGAAACAGCTATCGGAGGGGCGCCTTCAGCGGACCTTGCTGCTGTTTTCTCCTGGCGCTGCTGCTCCTCCTGCTTCCACATTTCCCATTCCCGATATGTTCCTTTGAAGACCCTGATCATTTGGTCCTTGATCTCCCAGATCTTATTGGCCGTCTTGCTAACGAAGTATCGGTCGTGAGAAACCAGCACATAACTGCCCGCATATTGATTGAGCGCCTCCACCAACCTTTCCACCGATTGCATATCCAGGTGGTTGGTGGGTTCATCCAGCAGCAGGAAGTTAGCTTTGCTGATAATGGTCTTAGCCAGCGCAACACGTGCTTTTTCCCCGCCGGAAAGCACTTTGATTTTTTTGAAAACATCGTCTCCGGAAAATAAGAAACAACCTAATAAGCTGCGCAGTTCCTGGTCCAGGTATCCGCTGCCGCATTGCTGCAGTTCAGTGAGCAGGTCGTTGCCCAGATGCAAAGCCTCGAGTTGATGTTGGGCGTAAAAGCTGGCGGCGACATTGTGCCCCGGTGTCCTTCGGCCTTCAAAGGATTCCACTCCGGCGATGATCCGGAGGAGGGTGGACTTGCCGGTACCATTGGCGCCAATGAGGGCAATGCGGTCTCCCCGTTCAATAAGCGCGCCGGTGTTTTGGAGGACTACCTGCTTGCCATAACGTTTGGTGATATTCTCCAGTGTGCATAAGATCTTTCCTGGTTCATGACCAATATTAAAGCGGATCTTTATCTTTTCCGGGCCGCCGCCGACTTCTTCCACGCGGTCCAGTTTCTCAAGCCGTTTCATGGCACTTTGTGCCTGGGCGGCTTTGGTGGCTTTCGCCCGGAAGCGTTCAATGAAGCGTTCCTGTTGACGGATATATTCTTGCTGGTTTTCATAGGCCCGCTGCTGCTGTTCCACCCGAAGGGCTTTTTCCTGTTCATAAAAGCTGTAATTGCCTGCATACAGATCAATTTGTTGCTGGTAGAGTTCGGCAATTTTGGTCACCATACGGTCCAAGAAAAAGCGGTCATGGGAGGTAATAACAACGGTTCCCTTGTATTTTTGTAAATAGCGCTCCAGCCATTCAATGGAGGGTAGATCCAGGTGGTTGGTAGGCTCATCAAGCAGCAGCACCTCGGGTTGCTGCAACATCATCCTGGCCAGCAACACCCGCATCCGCCAACCTCCCGAAAACTCATTATACGGCCGTTGCAAATCGGTGGTTTTAAAGCCAAGGCCTTCCAGCATGGCTTCGGTTTTGTGTTGTAGGTTGTAACCATCCAGCGCTTCAAACTCCTGTTGGACCTGGCTGTATTGTTGTAACAGGGCATCGCCGTGGTCTTCGGCCATTTTTTCTGCCAGCCGTTCCATTTCTTTTTCCAGAAACAATGCTCTTTCAAAAGCGGTCATGGCTACGTGCAAAATAGCGTCCGCGCTTTCGAAGCTCAACAGGTCCTGATTGAAAAAGCCAACGGAAACATCACCGGCCCGCTCCACACTGCCTTCTGATACAGAGTATTCGCGGTTAATAATACGCAATAAGGTGGATTTCCCCGCCCCATTTACCCCTATTAGCCCAATACGCTCATTAGGCATAATGTGCCAATTAGCCTCTTTTAATATGGTATGGGCGCCAAACTCAAAAGTAACGTGATTAACAGCAATTAACATTCTTTTGCCTTTTTAACAGCTGCAAAAGTAAGATTTCTTGTAGTGGATACCTTATCTTTGCTTGAAAATGAAGAAACTAAATATTTTTTACATGAAAGCTTTAAGTTTGTTGCTGATAGGCATTGGTTTGTTGGCTGCGTCCGCTTGTAATCCAGGAAACGGCAAGACGGATGGTCAGACGGCCTCACAAGAAGACAGCACATTGGTGAAAATGGAGGTCAAGGTTTCCCCTAAAGTGGCTGCCAAGATGGATTCATTGTTACAGGCCTATTACCGCTTAAAAGACGCCTTGGTAGAATCCGATTCTATTGCTGCGATGAAAGCTGCGGGTATTATGTTGAATAAAGCCAACATGGTTCCCTTACAGGAAATGAATGACTCCGCGAGGAAAGCACAGGCTGAAATAGAGATTACCGGCCTACGTACGGTGCTTTCCCAGCTTCAGCAAAGTCATTCTCTAGAGAAAATGCGTGCTAATTTTGAGCTGATTTCTGGAGCTACTTACAGGCTGATAAAGGGGGTCGGATTAAAAAATATTACGGTTTACCGTACCTATTGCCCAATGGCGTTTAACGACAAAGGGGCTTTCTGGTTGAGCAACTCTTCCACGATCCGCAATCCATATTTTGGCCACAAGATGATCAACTGTGGTCTTGTAAAAGAAACCTTGCAATTTTAACGCTTCCCGACAGCTTATTCCGGAAATCCGTAACTTGTGGATTGAATGGATTATTTGAAAAAAATCAGTGAATTTATCCTGCTTCTTACCGGTATACTTTTGATAGGGGAGCAGGATATTTTATCTGCGCAAACGAAGTATTCACTTAGTGGCTATGTAAGCGATTCTGCCAATGGGGAGATGTTGAGTGGGGCGAGTGTGCGCGTGACAGGTACGAATGTAGGCGCTGTGACCAATACTTATGGGTATTATACGCTTCAGCTGCCCGAAGGGACTTATAGCGTTGAGGTCTCCTATCTGGGCTATCGAGATACCGTTGTACGAATTAACCTATACCGCTCTGTACATAAAAATATTCAGCTCGTTGAGGGAACTTTTCAACAGAAAGAAGTAGTTATAACGGACCAACTGGAAGATGAAAATATAAGCAGTACCGCGATGGGGAAAGTGCATCTGCCGATGAAACGTATTGAAAAACTGCCGGCACTGTTTGGAGAAATTGATGTACTTAAAGCGCTTCAGTTATTGCCTGGAGTACGTTCAGGGGGAGAAGGAACCTCGGGCTTATTTATCCGTGGCGGCGGACCAGGGCAGAATCTGGTGTTGCTGGATGGTGCTCCGGTTTACAATACCGGGCATTTATTTGGCTTCTTTTCTGTTTTTAACGGAGATGCGGTCAAAGACGTTACCCTGATCAAAGGAGGAATGCCGGCTAATTATGGCGGACGATTGTCATCGGTCGTCGATATTTCGATGAAGGAAGGAAACAATAAAGAAGTACATGGCAAAGGAGGAGTGGGGCTGATCGCTTCCCGGTTTTCCCTTGAAGGCCCCATCGTAAAAGACAAAGCTTCCTTTTTTGTATCGGCAAGAAGAACTTACATTGATGCGTTGGTTAAGCCTTTTGTCTCAAAGAGCAGTTCTTTTCATGGATCGGGTTATTATTTTTATGACCTGAACGCCAAAGTCAATTATACTTTTTCTGATAAGGATCGCTTGTTTTTAAGTGGTTACCTGGGCCGGGACCGCTTTAAATTTGTCAGCAGTGATCAAAATTTTAAAACAACAATTCCCTGGGGAAATGAAACGGCCACTCTACGCTGGAATCACCTGTTTAGCAACCGGTTATTTGTCAACAGCGAACTTATATATAACGCCTATAATTTTGCCTTTAACGGCGAACAGCAGGATTTATTAATAGGCATGCATTCGGGGATAAAAGACCACACCTTCAAAACGAAGTTTTCCTACTTTCTGAATAACGATCATCAGGTCAAATGGGGCGGCAATTATACGTTTCATAAATTTATTCCGTCGACTGTCAGTGGAAAGTCAAATGAGACCTCCTTTGATGCAGCCAATCCTTTTAAAAAATATGCCCGGGAGATGTCGCTCTATCTCCTGGATAACTGGCAAATAAGCAAACGATTAAAAATAAATGCAGGCGTCAGGTGGAGCCTTTTTCAGCAGGTGGGGCCCTATACCAGCTATGAAAGAGACATCGATGGAACGATTACAGACAGCACGGTTTATGGAAAGTCCGATAAGGTACAGTCGTATTCGGGCTGGGAACCGCGATTAATCCTTCAGTACGCTCTGAAGGGTGATAATTCTATAAAGGCTTCCGTTACCCGTAATTTTCAATACATCCATCTTGTTTCAAGTAATACAACTACATTGCCTACCGACCTATGGATACCAAGCACTTCCGTAGTTGCGCCTGAAACGGCCTGGCAATATTCGTTAGGGTATTATCAAAATTTTAAAGACAATACCTATGAAACTTCGCTGGCTGCCTATTATAAACACATGCGTAATCAAATAGAGTTTGGTCCGGGCTATGTACCCTCCTTAGAAGATCCGCAAAATAGCCTTGTCTTTGGAACGTCGCAAGCCTATGGTGCGGAGTTGTTTATTCATAAACAAAAAGGCCGGCTGAAGGGATGGCTGGGATATACTTTATCCTGGGTGTGGCGAAAGTTCCCTGATTTGAATGAAGGAGAAAGATACCCTGCCAGGCAGGACAGGCGGCATAATATAAAGATAGTAGCTTCTTATCATTTAAATGACCGCTGGACCCTGGCAGGTGATTTTATTTTTCAGACCGGAAACCCGACTACCCTTCCGGAAAAATTTTACTTTATAGAAGGCGTTTTATCACAGGCTTATGCCCATTTGAATACCTACCGGTTGCGCCCCTACCACAGGTTGGACTTGTCGGCCCTGTATACGCCAGAACCCAAACCAGGCAGAACTTTTTCCCATTCCTGGACTTTTTCCATATACAACGTATATAGCCGATTGAATCCTTATTTTATTTACTTTGATACCAAAGGGGCCTATCTGCAAAAAAGCCTGACTATTCAGCCCAAAAAAGTGGCGCTCTTTCCGATCATTCCTTCCGTTACCTGGAATTTTGAGTTTTGACAAAGTGGTTTGTGGTAATTTTAGTATATTTGTAATTATAGTCTTCATGATTGCATCCCATAAGTGCTAAACAGCTACGTCAGCTGTATTTGCTTGCAATGAGATATTCAGCTTCGCCGACACGTCGGTTTACAACAGTAGAATGGGGGAAAACATTGTAATCATTCCGGTCGCTAAAATAGGTCAAAACAAAAAGGAGAGAATGATTTCCTCCTGCCCTGAACGAAAATCCAAAAAAATTGCGGAACCCGATTTGCCGCTTATCGCCGTCAACAGGGAAGAGACGATTGCGATGAAAGGTACTGTAGTGGCGGCAAAGCGATTCCTTGTACGACAATTGATAGCAGGGATGTTGAAACAAGTGGTAAAGGCATCCGGCAAGCGCGTATAATTATGCCCTGTAAATAGTAAAATATGGGGATTGTTTTATATTTTCGCATTTTAATTAAAATAATATTGAAATTAGTAGAATTTGGAAGTTATTGAAATTACGTTGCCGGACGGTTCGGTAAAAAAATTTGATAAAGGAGTAACAGGACTGGCTATTGCAAAGTCCATTAGTGAAGGGTTGGCCCGCAAGGTCTTAGCGGCCGAAGTAAACGGACAAATCTGGGATGCTACAAGGCCAATTGAAACGGATGCGGAGGTGAAACTGTTGACTTGGGCGAATGATGGCGGAAAATATGCCTTCTGGCATTCTTCGGCCCACCTCTTGGCGGAGGCTTTGGAGGTTGTTTATCCCGGAGTGAAGTTTGGTATAGGCCCACCCGTTGAAAATGGATTTTATTATGACATTGATCTTGGGGACCGGCAGATAACGGATGAGGATCTGGTGGTGCTGGAAAATAAAATGAAGGAGCTGGCCAGGCAGAAAAATGCTTACAAGCGAGAAACGGTTTCTAAAAAAGACGCGGTCCAATATTTTACAAAAAAAGGGGATCAGTATAAATTGGAGCTGATCGACGGGCTGAAAGACGGATCGATTACTTTTTACACACAGGGGAATTTTACGGATCTTTGCCGTGGCCCGCACATCCCACATACCGGATTTATCAAAGCAATTAAACTGACCAATATCGCCGGCGCTTACTGGCGGGGAGATGAACACAATAAAATGCTGACCCGCATTTATGGTATTACTTTTCCGGCACAAAAAGAACTGGACGATTACCTTCTGCGGGTAGAAGAAGCCAAAAAACGTGATCACCGTAAGCTGGGTAAAGAGTTGGATCTGTTTACTTTTTCTGAGAAAGTCGGTGCAGGTCTTCCCATGTGGTTGCCAAAGGGGGCGGAATTAAGAGAGCGGCTTCAGATCTTTTTGCAAGATGCCCAACGGGACGCGGGCTATCAGCCGGTGATTACACCGCATATCGGCAATAAGAACCTCTATATTACCTCCGGTCATTATGCCAAGTATGGTGCGGACAGCTTCCGGCCTATAACAACGCCTCAGGAAGGGGAGGAATATATGCTCAAGCCCATGAATTGCCCGCATCATTGCGAATTGTACAAGTCTTCTCCTAAGTCCTATAAGGACTTACCTGTTCGTTATGCTGAGTTTGGTACAGTCTATCGTTATGAGCAAAGCGGCGAATTGCATGGGCTAACGCGAGTCCGCGGGTTTACACAGGATGACGCTCATTTGTTTTGCCGACCTGATCAGGTGAAGGAAGAGTTTTTAAAGGTAATTGACCTGGTTTTTTATGTCTTTAAGAGTTTAGGGTTCGAGAAGTACACCGCCCAGGTTTCTTTACGGGATAAAGCAGACCGTTCCAAATACATAGGAGCTGAGGAAAATTGGGATCTGGCTGAACAAGCGATCCTGGAATCTGTTGAAGAGAAAGGATTAGATGCAAATATCGTCTATGGAGAAGCCGCATTTTATGGCCCCAAGCTTGATTTTATGGTCAGTGACGCCCTCGGACGAAAATGGCAACTTGGTACGATACAAGTGGATTATAACCTGCCCGAGCGGTTTGAGCTCGAATACATTGGCGCAGACAACCAGAAACATCGTCCTGTGATGATTCACCGGGCTCCTTTTGGCAGCCTGGAAAGATTTGTGGCTGTACTGATCGAACATTGTGGCGGGAATTTCCCATTATGGCTTACCCCTGTTCAGGTAAAAGTATTACCTATTAGTGATAAATCTGTCGATTATGCGGCTAAAGTGATGGAATTGTTAAAAAAAGCGGACATTCGCGCGGAAATAGACGACCGGAATGAAAAAGTAG
>CAYXRN010000004.1:0-56827 GCA_964467635.1 uncultured Chitinophagaceae bacterium
AAAATAATAACCGTGTGAATGATAATATTTTTCAGGTATGCTCTGATGAGAATGCGCCAGCTGCTCACCGCCTTTATTTCCTGCGTACTGCTGCTGTAGCGATTCAGATAGGTTACCCAACTGGCAGGCAGGTGTTTTTCAAGCCAGTTATATAAAGGTTCAGAGAAACGGATGAGATAGGGCGAACAAAAAGTAGTGAGTACAGAGACCCCCACGGCAATCGGGTATAAAAACGAACTGGTTACTTTCAGAGTAAGCCCCAATGTGGCGATGATAAAAGAAAATTCTCCGATCTGCGCCAGGCTCATTCCCGTCTGTAAAGATTGCTTAAGGGGCTGCCCGGAGATCAGCGTTCCTATGGTGGCATTGATGATCTTTCCGGCAATAACTACAAAGGTAAGCAACAAGACCGGCCCTATATAATCCGCCAATACGGATAAATTGATTAACATGCCGACGGAGACAAAAAATATGGCGCCAAACAAATCCTTCACGGGTTTCACCAAATGAATGATCTTCTCATTTTCCGGCGTTTCGGCAAGAATAGAGCCCATGATGAAGGCCCCCAGAGCCGAAGAAAATCCTACACCGGTGGCCAATACAACCATGATCAGGCACAGCCCCAAGGACAACACCAGCATGGTTTCCTCATTCATTAATTTACGTACGCGCTTCAGCAATGTAGGCAATACGTAAATTCCCGACACAAACCACAGGATGAGGAAAAAAGCCAATTTCAGAATGGACAACAACATTTGACTACCGGAAAACTGTCGGCTTACCGCGACGGTGGAAAGCAGCACGAGCAGCAACACGGCTGCCAGATCCTCGATCACCAAAACACCAAAGACCGTACCGGCAAACTTTTTGGTTTTCATTCCCAACTCCTCAAAGGCACGAATGATAATGGTAGTAGACGATATGGCGATGATCCCTCCTAAAAATATACTGTCCATGGTAGACCAGCCCAACAGTTTCCCGGTGATGTAGCCGGTAAGCAACATGAATGAAACTTCATAAATACCGGCTATGCCCGCTGTAGGCCCTACCTTTACCAATTTTTTAAAGCTAAATTCAAGGCCCAGGCTAAAAAGAAGAAAGATAATCCCGATATCGGCCCAGACATGAATGGTGGAAGTGTCCGTAATGGTAGGAAACAATTTGAAATTCGGGCTGATCAACAAACCCGCAATAATATATCCTAAAACAACGGGCTGCTTCAGTTTCTGAAAAATGAGGGTAATAATACCGGCAGCGCCCAGGATAAGGGCAAGGTCAATAATGAGTTGTTCCAGATTTTCCATCCGAGGGTTCTAGCAATTAAATGGTAACAAAAGTAACAAAATCTTCTGTCAGAGGAAGGTCTTCAGCTTCTCTTTATTACCGGCAATCCAAACCAGGTCGCCTACCTGGAAAATAAAGGAGGAGTCCGGATTGAGTATCCGTTCCCCTGACCGTTCCACTCCTACAACCAGGCCCTGACCCAACGTCCTTATCGCCGATTCACGAATGCTTTTACCGGACAGATAAGCGCCTTTATCCACAATGGTTTTTAACAAGTCAATCTTGTATTCTTTGCTATCCCCTTCAGAGAACCGGCTTTCTTCCATCAGCCGGCCAAAATGCTCCAGCTGTGCATCGGTACCAATGACCCCGATGTGGTCTGCAGGAAAAATACGCTGTTCCGGACCGGGAACCTGCAGCGTGCGGGAACCCCGCTCTATGATAGCCACATTAACGCCATATTTTTCCCGCCAGCCCAACTCTTTTAGAGTTTGTCCCACGTAGCTGGCATTGGCCGGGATGTCAAAATACACCAGGTGCCCTTCCCAGGGCACGATATGACTGTTGCGGTTTTGCTGTCTTTCCCGCTCATTCAGGTTAAGTAAAAACCGTTTCTCTAACCGGTTGTAAAATACCTGTAATCGCTTTGAAAACAACACGATTAAAACCACTATCACAATTACGGCAACAGACAGTACAATGCCTGCAGAAAAATATTTGTCCAACAAGAACCCGATCAATACGACCACGATGCCCAGCCTTACGGCTTCCATAACCACCAATGGACCACGGTTCAATTTACGGTCCAGCCATAGCTTGGAAAATGCCAATCGATTCAATCGCCGGACGCCTAACGCCCATAAAAAAGGGGATAGCAACAGCAACGTAACGGCCGTCAATACAAGATGACGAATCAGCGGATTGGAAAACAACCGTGCAGCGAAAGCAGCCAGCAGGCTGTCAACGATTAAAATAATGCCGATGCTGATGACCCCATTGACGACGATGACCCGAACATAGGTCACAATCAACTGTTTCCAGCTGCCAACCGCAGCTATCTTTTGGGTGCCCGAACTGTAGCGGTTCAACGACTGCACCCAACGGTCGGGCAGTATCCTTTCCAGCCACAAATAAAACGGTTCGGAATAGCGGATCATGTAAGGGGTGGTAAACGTTGTTATAGCGGAAACGCCCACTGCTACCGGAAAAAGAAAATCACTAATTACCCCCAGCGTCATCCCAAGCGTAGCCACAATAAAGGCAAACTCGCCAATCTGTGCCATACTCATGCCCGCCTGTACCGATTGCTTCAGCGGCTGTCCGGATAACAAGGCCCCTGCAGCGGTACTAAAGAATTTGCCAAAGATGGTCAATGCGGTAATAATGAGGACGGGAACGCGGTATTCCCATATTGTTGGCAGATCGATCATCATGCCTACAGAAACAAAAAAGACAGCCCCAAATAGATCTTTCACCGAATGGAGAATATTTTCCACCTTTCCCGAAGAGGTAGTCTCCGCAAAGATAGATCCCATGACAAAGGCACCTAGTTCGGCCGTAAATCCCACTTGTGTGGCCACGACCACCATAATAAGGCACAAGCCGATAGAAAGCAACAGCAACGTCTCCCGATCCAACAACTTAGCCGCCTTCTTCAAAAAGGTCGGCAGAAGAAAAATCCCCAATAAGAACCAAAGCAACAAAAAGAAAAGTAGCTTTAAAAGGGTTCCCAGCAGTTCGGCCCCTTCAAATTGCTGGGTAACGGATATGGCCGGTAAAAGCACCAACAATAAAATAACCACAATATCCTCCACGATCAATACGCCAAAAACGACGCGCGCAAATTGTTTGGTTTTTACTCCCAATCCTTCAAAAGCCTTGATAATAATGGTAGTCGAAGAGCTGGCAAGCATTCCGCCCAGGAACAAACAGTCGATCGTAGACCAGCCCATCCAATAGCCCACAAGATAACCCGCGATAGTAATGAACACGATTTCGGTAAGCGCAGTAACTGAAGCCGTCCCCCCCACCCGCATGAGTTTTTTAAAACTAAATTCAAGCCCCAGGCTAAACAATAAGAAGATCACGCCTATTTCCGCCCAAATTTTGATGCTGGCCTCATCTACAACGGTTGGAATAACGTGCACCTGCGGGCTCACCAAAACTCCCGCCAGGATGTATCCCAACACAACGGGTTGTTTGATTTTTTTAAAGATAAGGGTCGTAACAGCGGCAGCCCCAAGAATTAGAGCAAGGTCTGTGATGAGGAATGGCAGGTGGTGCTCCATAAATAAGTTTTTAAATCTTATTAATCCTTCCTCTTCAAGCCGCCGTCCGTTAAAGCTTTGATAAATTGCGCCCAGGCCAGCGGATTAAAAATATTCATGGTCGGCATTTGCCCTTTCGATTGCATAAACTGTCTTCTGTGCTGGAAGGTATTTCCTACCCCCTCGCCTCCATCTGGCGGGGTGAACCGGAGGGCGGAACGCAATTTTTCGGGCATGGTATTGGCCCGGGCAAGGTCATATTGTGTGCTGGGAATATCCCAATGCAAAAAAGCTTCTTCAAATTCTTCCTTCGAGGGGTAAGAATGAACGATCATCGGGGGCAGGTAAGTTGTATCCTGCTGCATCGGCAAGGCTATTCCCAAAAAATGTCCTTTCAGGTCCTGAGGGATAACGACCTCATCCTTTTTAAATCCGATGACTCTGAAGACAAGCGTATCTCCTTTTTCAGCCACAATGGAGAAAACACCTTCCGCATTAGCTGCGGTTCCCCGGTTCTCCCCTTTGATAAGGACAGAAACACCAGGTATTTGGCGCAAGCTATCGGCTGTCATCACCACGCCGGAAACCTCCACAAGAGAATCGTTTACTGCCGCTTGCTGGGCCTTCACGCCGCATGGCAATAAAGCAACGGCCAATATGAAGAAAAGTAGTCGTTTCATTTAGTGTTCAAAGATACGGCTTTTGTATTTTTAACATAAATCTTTGTCAATTGTTAGAATTAAGTAAATTCCGACAAAATGGTATAATTTACCTCTTATTTGGCTAACTTTGTAGCCGATTGAAATGAACCAAAATATTTGTCTATGCTATCTCAGGAGGATGTATTAAAAGCTTTAAGTCATGTTAAGGAACCGGATCTGGGAAAGGACCTGGTGTCTCTTAATATGATCAAAAAAATAAACGTAGAAGAAGGAGCTGTTTCTTTTCGGGTTGTTCTAAGAACGCCTTTGCATCCTAAAAAAGAAGAAATCCGCACCGCCTGTATTGAAGCGGTGCAAAATGCAGCAGGTGAAAACGTTGTCGTCAATGTTCAATTCACCTCCGTCGTAACCTCGGGCCGGACTAACGCTCCCTCAGGGCCGCAAAACATGGGTAGGCAAAACCTATTGCCCGGGGTAAAGAATATTATCGCTGTGGCCAGCGGAAAGGGAGGGGTCGGAAAATCGACCGTGGCGGCTAACCTGGCCCTGGCCCTTGCTCAGGAAGGCATAAAAGTGGGCCTGATGGATGCAGACATTTACGGGCCAAGCGCCCCTATCATGTTTGGTGTTCGGGGAGAGCGGCCAGGAATGACTAAAATTAACGGACGGGACATGATCATTCCTTTAGAGCGTTTCGGCATCAAACTAATTTCTATGGGACTCCTGATAGATGAGAAGCAGGCGGTGGTATGGCGCGGGCCCATGGTCAGCAAAGCCATCAAACAGTTTGTTTCTGATGTTTACTGGGGGGAGTTAGACTATCTGGTGCTTGACTTACCTCCCGGAACCGGGGATATCCACCTGACGGTCGTACAGACGATCCCTGTAACGGGGGTAGTCATTGTGACCACGCCCCAACAGGTGGCGCTGGCGGATGCCCGTAAAGGCGTAGCCATGTTCAGCACCGGAGGTATTAAGGTTCCTGTGTTGGGCATTGTTGAAAACATGGCTTATTTCACGCCCGCGGAATTGCCGGAAAACAAGTATTACATCTTTGGTAAAGAAGGAGGGAAGCGGCTGGCAGAGGATTTCGAAATTCCACTGTTGGGTCAGATACCGCTGGTAGAAAGTATTTGTGAAGGAGGCGACGTAGGTGTGCCGGCGATTATGGGAGATGATGAAATCACTAAAAAAGCATTTGACGAACTGGCCAAAGAAACGGCCCGGCAAATCGCTATCCGAAATGCCAACCTTGATCCGACAAAAGTTGTAGAAATAGTCCGGTAAGACACATAATTATGAAACGAGCATTGATCATTGTGGACCTGCAGCGGGACTTCTGTCCGGCAGGGGCTTTACCCGCTGCCCGGGCTGATGAAATAGTGCCTGTGATTAATCAACTGCTTCGACGGTTTGACCTTGTGATCGCTTCCAAAGACTGGCACCCGCAAAAAACGGTTCATTTCGACAAATGGCCTCCCCATTGCGTCCGCGCCACCACCGGAGCCGCTTTTCATGCTGGGCTGCATACAGAAGACATCGCGCTGATCGCGTTAAAGGGCACCGGGAACACCGACGACGGCTACAGCGCCTTTGAAGCCACCAATATGGATGTAGAGGCAGCGCTGCATAAGCGGGATATAGCGGAAGTCTATGTAGCAGGGCTGACTACGGAATACTGTGTCCAGGCCACAGCGCTGGACGCTTTCAAATTCGGATTTCGGGTATTTGTCATAACAGACGCCGTTGCTGCAGTGGAGCAGGCCCCTGGCGATCACAAAAAAGCCCTCCAAAGAATGCAGCAAGCCGGAATCATACCAATACGTTCAGCGGAAATCCAATGAAGCAGCCAAACAAGACCATCGGTAATAAAATCATTGACTTTTACAGCCAGCTAACGCCGGACTTCGCGCTTCCGGAGGGCATTTCAATTATGCACCCCTACCGGGAAAACCGGGTCAAAAAAGTGGTTACCGCATTCTACAATAAATTCTACAATGACAGGAACCCCCGGGTTTTAATATTGGGGATTAACCCGGGCCGGCTGGGAGCGGGTATCACCGGCATTTCCTTTACAGATCCGGTAAGGCTACAAGAGGTTTGTGGCATCCCCAATGGCTTTGAAGCGAAAAAAGAGCTCTCCGGAGAGTTCATCTATGAAATGATCGCCGCCTACGGCGGAGCTGAGCAGTTTTACAGCCAGTTTTTGTTATCTTCTTTATGTCCGTTGGGCTTTGTCAAAGCGGGAAAAAACCTGAATTATTACGACCACAAAGCCCTCCAATTAGCCGCCACGCCCTTCATCATCGACGGGATTGAAAAACAAAAAGCCATTATGGAACATCCGCCGGTGTGCCTGTGCCTGGGCGAAGGAAAAAATTTTTCATTTTTTCAGCGTTTAAACAGCGAACACCATTTCTTTTCCCGTGTATTATCTCTTCCGCATCCCCGTTATGTGATGCAATACAAGCGAAAACAAAAAGCAGCGTATATTCAATTGTATCTGGAAAAACTACAGGAAAGCCTGATATTGAGGGGGTAGAACCCCACCCACGGAGCCCGCGCCGGAGAAGAACGAAAAAGCAGGAAACGTCTCAAGCTTCCAACATGCGCATCCCCAGATAAGCCATTAACCCCATTCCTATTTCAATGGCGCTTTCATCAATATTAAAAGTGGAGGTATGTACATTGGCCGTTATTCCCTTAGCTGCATTTCCCACGCCAATGCGATAAAAGCAAGCCGGCAGCTGTTGAGAATAAAAAGCGAAATCCTCTCCTCCCATGCGCATAGCGGTAGTTTCCACTTTTTCCTTCCCCATATACCGCTCCGCCAAGGTGCGGGCCTTCGCGGTGACCTTTTCGTCATTGAGCAGACAAGGGTAGCCGGCCGGTATCTCCACTTGCGCTTCTGCGCCCATTCCCTCAGCGATTGCCGTGGCTTCTCTTTTAATCAGTTCATGGGCCTTAAAGCGCCAGGTTTCATCCATCGCCCGGAAAGTGCCCATTAATTTTACTTCCTCCGGAATAACGTTCGTAGCAAAGCCCCCATTAAAAGCGCAGATAGATAAGACAGAAGGGGAAAACGGATCACAATTGCGGCTGACAAGCTGCTGTAGGCCGGTGACAATATGAGAAGCAATTAAAATGGGATCCGCCGTAAGATGTGGCGAGGCGGCATGCCCCCCTTTTCCTCGTACCGTTATATATACTTCATCGGCGGAGGCCATGGCGATGCCCGATCGAAATCCCACCTTACCTACCTCCAGCTCCGGCTGCACATGCAAGCCCAAAATAGCGTCGGGGCACGGATTTTCCAAGGCGCCGTCTTTAATCATCAAGCTGGCTCCCCCCGGGGCTTTCTCTTCTCCGGGCTGAAAAATGAATTTAATCGTCCCTTCCAGGCGATCTTCCAATTGTTTCAGTATCTTAGCGGCACCCAACAGACAGCTTGTATGTACGTCATGCCCGCAGGCGTGCATAACCCCGTCGTTTAAAGAGCGGTAGTCCACCTGGTTTTCCTCTTTTATCGGCAGGGCATCCATATCGGCACGCAGCGCAACAACTTTATTCTCCGGGTTTTTACCCTTGATCCATGCCACGATTCCTGTATCTGCTACCGGCGCCCGAAAAGGAATACCCAAAGCAGTCAATTTGTCTTTAACAAAACGGGAAGTTTCATATTCCTGAAAAGAAAGCTCCGGATGCGCATGAAGATGATGGCGAACCGCAATAAACTCCTTCGCAAAGGACTGGGCCAGTTTTTTAATTTCCTGTTTCATGCTGTGATTTTACCTGTTGGAGCAATACCTTCGGATCTATGTTTATACGATCTCTCACGGTAAATACACCGTTGGGAAAATAAGGCATCAACTCTTGCTGCAAAGCCCTGGCACTGTCTCTTTGCATAAAATCTCCAATCCGCACTCTAAAGTAAGGGGACTGATAGTCCAGATAGGTATCGTATTGTGGAAACAACCGCATCAGCTTTGCCCTCGTCTCGTTGGCAGCCGAACGATTAATGGTACTTTGTACTTGTACCCGATAACCGCTTACGTTTCTCAACGCGAGCGTGTTGATGTATTTTTGTTGTTCAATCAGCAAATCAATTCTTGGGTCTTTAAATACATAGGAGTTTTTATCCGTACTAAAAGCAGTTGGGTTTTCCACCTGTGCCTGTACAGGTATATTCCAGCCTGCAAATGCAAAACACAAGAAAATGAAAATCTTTTTTTCCATCTTAAAAATTTTACGCCTTCAATGGGGCTGCCGAAATTATTTTTTAAATTTTGGACAATTTACACCACAGCTGAATTGGCCCCGTTAACAATTTTGATCCCCGCACTGCACCCCAGACGTGAAGCCCCGGCATCTATCATTGCTTTAGCCTGTTTATAGGAACGGATTCCTCCAGAGGCTTTTATTAAAACTGAAGCAGGCAAATGCCGGCGCATCAATTCCACGGCTTCTGCAGATGCCCCTTTCTCCGTAAAGCCAGTAGAGGTTTTTAAAAAATCTACGCCTGCTACTGCATATAGTTCACAACAACTAATTATTTCGTTATCCGTCAATAAACCGCTTTCAATAATTACTTTTAATACCTTTTTTTGCTGGTGTACCGGCTTCAATAAAGCATCGGCCTCGGCTTTCAGATAATCCCAATCTCCATTTTTTAACGCAGTAAGATTAAGAACTACATCTATTTCATCGGCCCCATCACCAAGGGCTATTTGCACTTCTTTTTGTTTAGCTTCCATAGCAGAATATCCCATTGGAAACCCCGCTACAGTAGCCACTTTCACAGCCGTATCGTCCAACATTTTTTTGGCAAAACGAACATAACAGGGCGGAACACATACCGCCATAAAAAGATAGTCACGCGCCTCTTCACATACCTTCTGTATGTCCTGCCGGGTAGCGTCAGGTTTCAGCAAAGTGTGATCTATGTAGGATGCGACATTCAAATTAGTAACGTGATTTAGTTATTGATCCACCACCGAGACAATGGTTACTAGGCCGTTTTCCCGTGACAATGTTTATATTTTTTTCCACTGCCACATGGACACGGATCATTGCGTCCAACTTTTGGGCCAACTCTTACCGGCTCCTGTTTTACCGGTTCTCCATTGTCATAATATTCCTCATCGTCATCATATCCCCCTCCGGCAGGCGCCCCGGCGTATTGTTCTTTACGCATATGCATCTTACTCATATCCGTCTTCTGTTCATGACCTTCTTTAATACGTTGCGGTTCATTTTCAGCTACCGGAATACTAGCCTTACACAAGAAAGAAATAATCTCCAGATTGGTTTGAACTACCATTTCCCGGAAAACACTAAACGCTTCTACCTTATAAATAACCAGGGGATCTTTCTGTTCATACACCGCACTTTGTACCGATTGTTTCAAATCGTCCATCGCCCGCAAATGTTCCTTCCAGGATTCATCGATAAAAGCCAATGTTGTGCTTTTCTCCAAGGCGCTGATCAACGCCCCGCCTTCTGTTTTTATAATTTCATCCAGATTAGCCAATACATTCAAGCCTTTGGTGCCATCGGTAAAAGGCACAGAAATATTGACAATCCGATCGCCCTGATCTTCTTTTATCCGTTTGATGACCGGAAGGGTCTTCTTGGCCACTTCCGCAGCTTTCCGGTCGTAATTATCACGCGCCTCTCTGTACAATCTATCGGTAAGGGTATTTTCGTCGGAGGCCTCCAGCTCTTCAGCCGTAATAGAAGTATCCAGCCCCAGATACCGGATCACCTCCAACTTAAGTCCTTCATGGTCTTCATTGTTTTTATGTGCCGTGATGAGGCTGGAAGCCACATCATAAAACGCATTATCTATATCCAGTTCCAAGCGTTCCCCAAACAAAGCGTGGCGACGACGATCGTAAATCACCGTGCGCTGCTTATTCATTACGTCATCATAATCCAACAGCCGCTTACGGATGCCAAAATTGTTTTCTTCTACTTTACGTTGCGCGCGCTCAATGGACCTGGAGATCATGCGATGCTGAATCACCTCTCCTTCTTTGTAACCCATCCGGTCCATCAGCCCCGCAATTCTTTCGGAACCGAACATCCGCATCAGATCATCTTCCAGGGAAACATAAAATTGAGAAGAACCGGGGTCTCCCTGACGTCCGGAACGGCCGCGTAACTGTAAATCCACCCGTCGGCTGTCATGGCGCGCTGTTCCCAAGATGGCCAGTCCTCCGGCCTCTTTGACCCCGTTGCCCAGTTTAATATCCGTACCACGGCCGGCCATATTGGTTGCAATAGTCACATTGCCCGGCAACCCGGCTTCGGCCACTACCTGGGCCTCCCGCTGATGCTGCTTCGCGTTGAGCACGTTGTGTGGAATCTTCTCAAATCGCAGCATCTTGCTCAGCAACTCCGACACTTCAACTGAAGTCGTACCGACCAGCACCGGACGTTTCTGCTCCCGCAGGTCTTTGATCGTGTCTATTACCGCACGATATTTCTCTCTCACGGTTTTATAAACAAAGTCTTCATTATCTTCCCTGATGACCGGCAGGTTAGTCGGTATTTCCACCACGTCCAGTTTGTAGATTTCCCATAACTCGCCTGCCTCGGTAGAAGCAGTACCGGTCATGCCGGCCAGCTTGTGGTACATGCGAAAATAATTCTGCAGCGTAATCGTTGCAAATGTCTGGGTAGCTGCTTCCACCTTTACTCCTTCTTTGGCTTCAATGGCCTGGTGTAACCCATCAGAATAACGCCGGCCTTCCATGATACGGCCCGTCTGCTCATCGACAATTTTCACCTTGCCGTCTATCACCACATATTCATCATCTTTTTCAAACAACGCATAGGCTTTCAGCAATTGTTGCATGGAGTGTATCCGCTCACTTTTTACAGAAAAATCCTGTAGCAACTGGTCTTTCTTTTTCAGCTTTTCCTCCGCAGAAAGATCTGAATTTTCCACATCCGCAATTTCCGAACCAATATCAGGCATGATAAAGAACGAGGGATCTTCCCCGGCAGCAGTAATCATTTGTATGCCCTTGTCGGTCAGATCAACCGTATTGTTTTTCTCATCGATCACGAAATACAACTCATCGACAACGGTAGGCATTTCCCGTTCCTGATCTGCCAGGTAATGATTTTGCGCTTTTTGCATCAATACTTTCATGCCCGGTTCACTCAGGTATTTGATCAGCGCGTGATTCTTCGGAAGTCCTTTATAGGCACGGAAAAGATGCAGACCGCCATTTTTCGCATCCGTTTTTCCTTCTTTGATCAGCTTTTTAGCTTCCTGAAGATTTTGCAGGACGACTTTCTTCTGGACATCCACCAGCTTTTGTACCCGCGGCTTTAAAGCAACAAACTCCTGCTCTTCTCCCTGAGGTACCGGTCCGGAAATAATCAGCGGGGTACGCGCATCATCAATAAGCACACTGTCCACCTCATCCACCATCGCGTAATGATGTTTCCGCTGCACCATCTCATCGGGAGAATGCACCATGTTGTCTCTCAAGTAATCAAACCCAAATTCATTGTTGGTACCGTATACCACATCAGCCTGATAGGCGGCACGCCTTTCAGCAGAATGTGGCTGATGCTTATCGATACATTCGGTTGTCAATCCCAGAAATTCCAATAGCGGACTATTCCATTCCTGGTCACGGCGGGCCAGGTAATCATTCACGGTAACGATATGGACGCCCTGGCCGGTTAAACCATTCAGGTAGGCCGGCAAGGTAGATACAAGGGTCTTCCCCTCCCCTGTTGCCATTTCGGCTACTTTTCCCTGATGGAGAACAATTCCTCCGATGAGCTGTACATCGTAATGCACCATGTCCCAGGTAATGGTATTGCCCGCAGCCTCCCAGGAATTTTTATAGACGACCTGATCCGGTTCTCCGTTTTTTCCCTCCACAATATGGATATGGGGTTTCCCCACGGCCAGTTGGCGATCGAGATCGGTGGCCATGGCGACCAACTCCTCATTTTCTTTAAATCGACGGGCAGTTTCCTTCATTACGGCAAAAGCTTCGGGAAGAAGATCCATTAACACCTCTTCCAGCCTTTCATCCCGCTTTTCCTTGATTTTATCGACTTCCTCATAGATGCTGTCTTTCTTAAAAATATCCTGCAGCTCCGGATCCTCCGCCTCTGCCTCTTTGGCATGAATTTCTTCATCCAGCTCTTTCAGATATTCCTTGACACGGGCGCGAAACTCATTGGTTTTCCCCCGCAATTCATCATTAGAGATAGATTGAAACTGTTCAACATATTCATTTATTTCGCCTACCAAAGGCCTTATTGACTTAATATCCTTCTCAGATTTACGTCCCCCGATAATCTTTCCTATAAAACCTAACATAAATATATTTGTACAAAAATAATTGGATTTCGTTTGTCTTTGGTCAAATATTGTGCTGTTCTGCCGCCACTGCCAATGCGGCATAATTGCAGGTCCACAAAGTTAAGGATTTATGCGAAGTTTTTGGACAGTATTAACAGAAATATAACCGGAGGAACGATTGGCTTTACCATTTCCTATCGGGTAAACCCTTTATCCAGCGGTGGTTTCTTTCTGAAAAAAACCCCTCCATTTTTAATTTACCCATAAAAAAATCCTACCTTTGCACCCCAAAATTAAATTTTAATTGAATAATTGATTATGGCAGACCTGAAATTTCAACGCAATTTTGGTATTGCAGCCCACATTGATGCCGGCAAGACCACTACCACCGAACGTATTCTCTATTACGCGGGTATTTCTCATAAAATCGGTGAAACCCATGACGGTTCTGCTGCAATGGACTGGATGGATCAGGAAAAGGAAAGAGGTATTACCATTACCTCGGCAGCTACCACCTGTTTCTGGAAATTTCCTACCCACCAGGGCGAGCCCAGTAGCGACACCAAACAATATAAATTCAACATTATTGACACGCCGGGTCACGTAGACTTTACGATTGAAGTTGAACGTTCGATGCGTGTACTGGACGGGCTGGTGGCCTTATTTTCTGCCGTTGACGGCGTGGAGCCCCAATCTGAAACCGTTTGGCGCCAGGCCAACCGTTACAATGTTCCCCGCATAGGCTTTGTAAATAAAATGGACCGGGCCGGTGCGGATTTCCTGATGGTAGTCAAGCAAGTACATGATATGCTTGGCGCCAAGGCCGTTCCCCTGCAACTGCCCATCGGCACGGAAGACGACTTCAGAGGGGTAGTTAACCTGATCACCAACAAAGGGGTCATCTGGAATGACGCTTCTCAGGGGATGAAATATGAAGAGATTGACGTGCCCGAAGAAATGAAAGACGAAGTGGCAGAATGGCGTGGAAAACTGGTAGAAGCAGTTGCCGAATATGATGAGCAACTGATGGAAAAATTCTTTGATGATCCGGACTCTATCACCGAAGATGAAATGCACGATGCCATTCGCAAGGCTACAATCGACCTGTCTATTATTCCGATGCTCTGCGGTTCGGCTTTTAAAAACAAAGGGGTGCAGGCCTTATTAGACTGTGTAGTAAGGTATTTACCGAGCCCGATAGATGTGGAGGCTATTGACGGAACCAACCCGGATACCGGAGAAGTAGATCACCGGGCACCCAATGCCAAGGCGCCTTTCTCCGCACTGGCGTTCAAGATCATGACCGATCCGTTTGTGGGTCGCCTGGCCTTCTTCCGCTGCTATTCCGGACACCTGGACGCCGGCTCTTATGTGCTCAACGCCCGTTCGGGAAAAAAGGAAAGAATCAGCCGTATTCTGCAGATGCACGCCAACAAGCAAAATCCGCTGGATTTTATTGAAGCCGGGGATATTGGTGCCGCTGTAGGTTTCAAAGAAATAAAAACCGGGGATACCCTTTGTGATGAGGGGCATCCGATTGTACTGGAATCCATGTTCATTCCCGAACCAGTAATTTCCGTTGCAGTAGAACCTAAGACCAAAGCGGACATGGACAAGATGGGAACGGCTATTGCCAAACTCATCGAAGAAGACCCGACACTGACGGTAACAACGAACGAAGAGACCGGGCAGACCGTGCTAAGCGGTATGGGAGAACTTCATCTGGATATTATTATCGAGCGTATGCGCCGGGAATTCAAAGTGGACATCAACCAGGGGGCACCGCAGGTAACCTACAAGGAGGCACTGCAGGCGACCATAGAACATCGTGAGATCCTGAAAAAACAGACCGGTGGTCGTGGTAAATTCGCCGATATTAAATTTGAGATCGGACCCGCAGAGGAAGAATGGCTCAAAGAAAACGAAGGCAAAAGTTTGCAGTTTGTCAATGACATCTTCGGAGGCGCTATTCCGAAAGAATATATTCCTGCGGTACAAAAAGGATTCGAACAAGCCATGCGCTCCGGTGTACTGGCTGGTTTCCCCGTGGAAAATATGCGTATACGTCTGTTCGATGGTAGCTTCCACCCGGTGGATTCCGATGCCAATTCATTTGAAATGGCGGCTAAACAAGCTTTCCGTGAATCCGCCAAAAAGGCTAAGCCTATTTTGCTGGAACCCATTATGAAAGTAGAAGTTGTTACGCCCGAGCAGTACATGGGGGATGTAACCGGTGATTTGAACCGTCGCCGCGGACTGATGGAAGGGATGGACAGCCGCAATAACCTGCAGGTTATTAAAGCCAAAGTGCCGTTAAGCGAAATGTTTGGTTATGTTACCCAATTGCGTTCACTAAGCTCAGGCCGCGCTACCTCCACCATGGAGTTTGCTAACTATGCGCCGGCGCCGAGTGGTATTACCGATGAGGTGATTGCTAAAGTGAAAGGCAGTGTGAATGCCTGATGGAAAAAGAAGCAAAAAAACCCGTCTCACTACTGCGCGAGACGGGTTTTTATTTTTTCAGGTCCTGCGGTTATTAAGCCTTGCCGTTCAGCAATTCCTGAAAGCGGCTCATCAAAGAAGGGTCCGACTGAATAGCCGCAGCGATCGTCTGAAACCTTTGCACACTCAGTCCGCTGGAAGTAATGATTGATTCAATATTCGCCTGGATCTGCGGTTGCATGGCATCCAGTTCATCTGTAATCTGCTTAAATTGCTTCATTTCCTCCTTGCTGGCATCTGTTTTCTGGTTTTGCAGCTTTGCAGTTTGAATTTCATTAAACCGCTCCAGTTTCATACCGTCTTTTTCAATAATGGCAACCATTTCCTGCTGCGCCTTTTGGCTTTCCGTCTGTACCTTGGGGTAAACAGCGGCAAATTCTTTTAGCTCTTCATCGGAAATTTCCGTCGCAGACATGTCCTGACTTTGGTTGATATCAGGCAGCTGCTGTTGAGCAGCGTTATTTTGATTTTGATCAAAAGGATTCTGCTGTTGTGGGGGATCCATTTGCGGGGACTGCATGGGGGTGGACGGCGGCTGGTTCATTGTAGGGCTTTGGGTAGGCTGGCCCATCCGCTGATCGACCTGCGCATAGACCGTGGCCGATGCTACTGTAAAAAGCAATGCCAAGGTAAACGCGGACATCTTTTTAAGAGAAATCATAAGAACACTCCTTTTTTTTGAGTTTTTTAAAAGATTATTTGAAAAAGGAAAAACAACTTTTAAGCCAAAAACATTAAATTAACAACTTTTAGTAGAATTTAACAGCCGTGTTAAATTTCCTGTAATAACCGCATTTGCGATACTATTAACCGACATTTTACGTTGGTTTAGCGTTGTTAATGCTGTTTTTGCTTAGCGCAAACTGCCTTTGGGAAATTGTACTTTATCCGGATCGTTATTCAGCATAGGCAGCGCTCTTCGCAAGATACGGTTCCTTCGGCCGGTAGTATCAGCCGGTTCTACCGGATAGGAAATAACCGCTTCCAGCCATGCATAGGTGTTAATTCTAAAATAAACCGCTGGCTGCCACGCTTCCGGCTCTCCGGTAAATTGCGGATACCGCTGGTTAAAATCAAAGGCCGCGGCTTCCAGTAGACAATTTTCCACAAACTGCAAATCACTGGTATAAGCAACCTGAATGCCGGTTTCGTTCCAGATAAAGGGAACCTGTGGCCCTGAATAATTAATTACCTCCGATCTCAGGATAAGGCTGTTGGGAAAGTAGATCACCCGTCCGCTTCTCCGGTCATTTTGGAGATAATGACCGCTGCATTCTAAAATAGCAGTATCCAGATAATTGACTTCCACCACATCTCCCTTAAAATTACCGGTCTGGATACGGTCTCCCACCTTATAGGGTTTTCTAAAAATAATATAGAGCCAGGCAATAAAAGAAGCAATGGGCGCCTGAAGCGCAAAGCCCAAAACCAGGGAGATAAGCCCAAAACCCGCCAGGATACCGTAAAGATTTTGAAATAAAAACGATACGATAACTATTAAAATAAGGATCGTTACGAGCAGCCGGGTAATGCGCAAAAGGTTATACCGATCGCCTGCCGATTCACTTCTTTTATGAATGATGCTTTCAATGATCTTCCCGATCAATAAAACGATCAGAATAATAGAAAGACTCAAGGTGAGCTTACGCAAAAATAGCTGGTAGGGTTCCAGTATGGGAAACAATTCGAGCCCCAGCAGGAAGTGTACCAGCAGCAGCCCCAAGGCCAACGCAGCGAATCCCGCCCAACCCAATTTCTTTCTATCGGGTTTTTCCGGATCTAAAAAGCTGCCAAGTCTATTATTGTTCGTCCTCTTCATAGGGTCCAAAAATAACTATTATACGGAGAAATAATCACGATACAGGAGAAAAACAGCCCTCTTCGTACGCTGCTATTTCCCGACCGGCTCAATTTTAAATCGGTAACTGTAATTTCCATAGGGCAACCGGTATTGCTTTAAAGGCCAGGTCCCCCAGGAATTTATACCGCCTAATCCCATTTGCTGCAAATCAATATCCAATGCGGTCAGGGGACGGGGTGTTAATTCCCCCGAATGACGGTTGTTCTTTCTCAGGCCGTCATCCAGGTCCTTAGTCAGGTAATGCAGGGCATTCACATTAATCAAAGTATCAGAACTGATCCGCAGACCGGCTCCTTTCTGGTTGGTTATCAGCAACCAGCGTACATCCGTTTTATTCCCCGTCTCCTGTGGACGGACATAGGGGTGAAACTGTTCGGCCACACGCCCGCTGTATACGCCCACAAACGCCGCGTCTTTTCTGTCCTGGTAGCTTTCCACGGGTCCCCTTCCATACCATTTAATCTGATCAAAGCCCGACGGGAGCACCATCTGCATGCCAAATTTAGGCAGCATCTGTACATCTTTAGAAGTATCAGCCCGCAAACTTTCCGAAACAATAAGAGCGCCTCGACCATTAATCTGATAAGATAAGGTCAAAGCGGCGTATACATCCGGTAGGTCATAATGCATAGTAAGCGCAACCTGCTGCGGATTACTTTGGTCAATGGAATAATCAAGCAGATAACAGCCGCCGTAGGAAGCCCGTTTCCAATTAATCAATAACTTCGGAAAACCGGCGCCCATATCATTGTCGGTAGGGGCGCGCCAGAAATCAGGATTTAGACTATAACCCGGCTTGATCATTTCGACCCCACCCACTTTATAGGATTGTATAAATCCATTTTGATGATTAAACTGAATAGCAAAATCGGCTCCGCTAACCGTGATTACACCTTCTGCGCTATCCACCTGCACCTCACCCGCCTGTCGCAGTTGAAGGTCAATATTTCTGTGTTTGATGACAACAATCTGATCCTTGGCCACCATCCAGTCTTCAGGGACCAGGTTTACGGCCGTTTTTGTTTTATAATATACATTTAAAAACACATCGCGGTAAGCCTTACGGGGAAGCCTATACCTGATCGTTTCTTCCGCTTTTTCCCGCGGGCCCACTGAAAGCTTGTCAATCCTGCCTTTCTGTATCACTTTCCCATCCGCAACTACTTCCCACAGCATGTAGATGTTACTTAAATCCTTAAAAAAATTTTCATTATAAATTTGAATTTTCCCCGTCATCGGATCTATACCGGTGGTATGAATATTTTGATACTGATGACGTACCTCATACATGTGTGGATGCAGGCTCCTGTCGGGGGCGATCAGCCCATTACAATTAAAATTCTGATCATTGGGCATATCTACCCCGTAATCTCCTCCGTATGCCCAGATGGTATCGCCACGGTCGGTCACCTTTCTTAATCCCTGGTCTACAAAATCCCAGATAAAACCGCCTTGTAGTTTGGGATAATATTTCCGGATGGTATCCCAATAGTCCACAAAGTTTCCGACCGAATTCCCCATGGCATGTGCGTACTCACACATAATAAACGGCTTTCTGTCCTCATCATGGGATTTTATATAATCAACTAAATCTTTAGGCGACGGATACATCGGACAATAGATATCCGTAAAAGCGGAATTCCCCGCCCGCTCATACTGCACCGGGCGGGAAGGGTCGTACTGCTTTATCCAACGATAACATTTTTCAAAATTGATGCCCATGCCGGCTTCATTCCCCATAGACCAGACAATTACACTGGGATGGTTAATATCTCTTTTGACGGTACGTGCGTCCCTTTGAATATGTTGCAAAAACCAATCAGGTTTTTTGGCCAAAGAATTTTTTCCATATCCCATGCCATGAGATTCCAGGTTGGCTTCATCCACTAAATAAATCCCGTATTTATCACACAATTTATACCAGTAAGGGTCATTCGGATAATGAGAGGTACGCACCGCGTTAATATTATTTTTCTTCATGATGCGGATATCCTGTTCCATTCTTTCATGAGAAATAACCTGCCCGGTTATGGGATCCATTTCATGGCGGTCAACGCCTTTAATTAAAACCGCTTTCCCATTAACAAGTAACACCCCATTTCTTATCTCCACTTTACGAAAACCTGTTTTCTGCGGAATAACTTCAATCACCTCCCCATCCTTATTTTTAAGCGTGGTAAGAACCGTATACAAATAAGGGGTTTCAGCCGTCCATTGATGGGGATGATTTACTTTTATGGAAATGTTCTTGAAATCAGAAGAATCGACTAACGAAACTTTTTTACTTTTAACCAGTTTATTAGTAGCATCCAATAGCGCTATGGTGGCATTATAATTTTTCAGATCAGGATTGGCATTGTTTAAAAAGTCAAGGCTGATATTCAACCGACCGTCTTGGTAATTGTTTATCAGGTCAGGAATGATTTCCAGATTCCGGATGTGTATTTTATTTCGGGCAAAAAGATAAACGTCCCTGTCCACACCGGCCATGCGCCACATGTCCTGGTCTTCAACGTACGTTCCGTCACTCCAGCGATATACCTGGAAAGCGATCACATTCTTTTCTCCCGGTTTCACATACTTTGTGATATTAAACTCCGCCGGCAATTTACTGTCTTCACTATAGCCTACCCATTGGCCATTTACCCATACATAAAACGCAGACCGCACCGCGCCGAAGTGAATATAAATATCCTTCCCCGCCCAGCTCTTATCTATGGTCACTTCCCTGCGGTAGGAACCGACCGGATTATATTGATGCGGCACCTGCGGTGGATCGGGTTTTATCAGATAGTCGAAATCATAACGGATATTGACGTAAATAGGAATGCCATACCCATTTACCTCCCAGGTCGCCGGCACTTTAAAATTATCCCAATGGCTGGCATCATAATTGGTTTTCCAAAAGCCCAGCGGACGGTCAGCGGGTTTGGGAACCCATTTAAACTTCCAGGGGCCGTTCAAGGACTGAAAATATTGCGATTGTGCAGGATCCGCTTCCTGTGCCAATGCCGCATTCTCATAGGCAAAATACGTAACATGCATCGGTTCACGGTTGACTTGATTTTTAAATTCATTTTCCCAAAAAGCCTCTGGCTCCTGAGCCTGTAGATAACTTCCTGACAACAGCAGGCAAAACAATGCGATACAGACTTTTTTCATGTGTTTATTTTTAATTTATATGGTTCCATCGGCTGGACAGGAAAAAGTAGGCTCCAAAAAGGCTTATTCATTTTTTCTGAAAAGAATTCCAACCCATGCTTTGCAGTATATGCTTATTTCCACCTGCAGTAACAAGCTGCATTCCTTCTTCCGCTCCTGTGATATGGCCGATAACACTGATCTGTTCTGATAAAATAATCTTCTCATGGTCTTCCGGGGAAAGCGTAAACAAGAGCTCATAGTCTTCTCCCCCCTGAAGTGCACAGGTCGTATAATCCAAATGCATTTGTAAAGCCAGCTTTTTGGTTTGCTCATGAACAGGCAACTTATCCTCATAAATCATACATCCCACCTGGCTTTTTTCACAAATATGCCTGACATCGGAACTCAAACCGTCACTCACATCTATCATTGCCGTAGGCAGCACCTGTTGTTCGGAAAAAAAGTGGATAATATCTTTTCGGGCTTCAGGCTTCAGGATGCGTTCAAGGGGGTAAGTCAGTTTTCCAAGGTCCGGCTGTACACCGGGATTCTCCATGAAGATCCGCTTCTCTCTTTCCAGCAACTGCAGCCCCAGATACGCCGCCCCTAAGTCGCCGGTAACACAAAGCAGGTCGCCTTTTTTTGCCGTACTTCGCTGCACAAAGTGGCCAGAACCAACTGTTCCAAGGGCGGTACCACTGATCACCAGTCCGGAAGTAGAGGAAGTCGTATCGCCGCCTATTAAATCAACACCGTAAAAATTACACGCCAGGTAAATGCCCTCGTATAATTCGCTCAGCGCTTCTACAGAAAACCGGTTGGATACGGCGATGCTTACCAATACCTGCTGCGGCTGCGCATTCATGGCATAGATATCGGAAAGGTTTACCACTACGGACTTATAGCCAAGATGCTTGAGCGGGGAATAGGTCATATCAAAATGGACCCCTTCTACCAGCAAATCCGAAGTAATCACGGACTGCTGTCCAAAACTATCGGTTACCGCGGCATCGTCTCCCACTCCTACCACCGTTCCTGAATTCCGAATTTCAATATTTTTTGTCAGAAAGTCTATCAGTCCAAACTCTCCCAGTTCTTGTATTTCTGTTCTTTCGTTACTCATTTCGAGTGGATGGTATTTAATAATTGTTCATGGACTTTCCCGTTCGTCGCCAGGAGCTGGCTCTGATAAGGAGAATACCTGTGACCCTTAAAATCGGTTACGGTTCCTCCGGCTTCTTCGACCATCAAAAAGCCGGCGGCGGAGTCCCACGGATTCAAGTGGTACTCCCAAAATCCATCAAATTTTCCTGCAGCGACCCAACACAGATCCAATGCGGCAGATCCTAGCCGCCGCACCGGCAGGCCTTTTCGTACCAATTGCTCAAAAACCCGAATGGGATCCTTTCCCGCATCTTTCCAGACATAGGGAAAACCGGTCACCAAAAAGGCCTGTTCCAGTTTATCATTTTCTGAAACCCGGATAGTTTTTCCGTTCAAAGTGGCCCCCTTCCCTGTTTCTGCTACATACAATTCGTCCATGAATGGATTATATACCGCGCCCAATTCTATTCCTTCCCCGTTCTCTACAGCAATGGAAACACAACAAATCGGGAGTTGGTGCGCAAAATTTACCGTACCGTCTATCGGATCAATGATCCATTTGTATGCGGAAGGGCTTTCCAGCGCCCCTATTTCTTCACTTAAGATCTCATGATCGGGAAAACGATCGTGAATAATAGAAATGATGGCTTCTTCGCATCGTTTATCTATCTCCGTGACCAGGTCATTGACGCTGGTCTTGCTCGTGACCGTATAATCCCGGGTAAAGTTACGCTGCATAATCTCTCCTGCAGCTCTAGCTGCCTTAATGAGGGTATCTTTCAACATGATACAAAGATAAGGGTTTGCGCTGGTTTTTAAAACAGCCACCCCAGTACAATACACGCCAGTACAATAACAGGAGGGGGAAGACGGGTAAATTTAAGCAGAAGAAAAGTGCCCATAATCACCACCAGGTTAATCCAGTTAAAAGAAATGGTTTCAAATAAAATGATCGTATAAGCCCACATGATCCCCACCACTACCGCGTTGATCCCCTCCAGGGCGCGGAAAACATACACGTGCTTTTTCAGGTTATTCCAGATCGGGAAAAAAAACAACACCAGTAACAGGCTGGGCAAAAAAATCGCAAAAGGACAAATAAGGGCGCCGAGGACCTGATAGAAACTGCCCGAGGGCCGCATGATCAAACCACCAACATAAGAAGTTAAAGAAAAAGTTGGCCCGGGTATGGCCTGTACCATACCGGCACCGGTAAGAAAGTTCTCCGGCGTGATCAAGGCCCCCATACCCTGGTTGATCGGTCGAGTGATAAACTGGTCGAACATTAAAGGAATCAGTACCTGGCTACCTCCGAAAACCAGGCTGCCAAAACGGTAAAAATTTTCAAACAAATTGAACAAGCGGTGATTCTCCCAATCACTAGCCCGGGAATACTCACTTAGAACTCCGGCAATAATAAATATGGCAAAAAACAACCAAAGATTATTCCAGGGAATTTTTCGTTTTTTTTCGTTCCGGTCCGGTATCCTGTTGCTGCTGATGCTGGACACCGCTCCTCCCAAAACTATAAGAATAGGAAACAAGGCCGGTCCGCTAAAAACAGCAGCCGCGATCATAGCCCCGCCCATGATGCAGGCGGTGGCCACATTCTTAATACTGATTTTAAACGCCTTATAGCCCGCGTAAGCCAGGAAGCCCACTGCCATGGGCTGCACATACTGAAACAACCGGGTATCGAAACGATAGAGAATAAAGGAAAACAAGCACATCAGTATACAGGCTGGCAAGGCCCAGATCAATAAGGTGATAATAGCAAGTGGAATTCCGCCGCGTTTATAGCCTATGAGTGTAACGGTTTGCGTGGAAGAAGCACCAGGTAACAATTGACAGAAGGCATTATATTCCAGCAACTCTTCTTCAGTAACATCTCTACGCTTTTCAACAAAAGTCTTTAACATCATGGCCAGGTGGCCCTGAGGACCACCAAATGCAGAGATCGTATAAAAAAATACAGATTTGAGGAAAGGAATGTGACGGATCAGCTTCATGGAAACCTGTGCAATATAATTAGAATTTTGACCTGAAAAAAGCGCATATCAGGGGATTTCATGGTCTGTCAATAACAAGTGAACCGACGGAGCCTGTCCCTGGAAATCGACGTCCAATTGGATAATACCAATTCCGGCGGCATAATAAAGGCTTCCCAGCGGCACCAAAAAGCTATTGCCCTGGCCCAGAGAGACACTTGTCGCGATACCCACTTGAATGACTTGTCCGTATGGATGACCTAGAACGGTGTGGGACGTTCCTTTCTTGGTTATTTTGAAAACCAGTTCAATGCTGTCTGAACCCGCTACAGCCACTTTTTGGCTCCAGGTCTCATTCACAGCAGCTTCCTGTTTTAAGACGAGCAGCTTTTCATCACCGAGCTGTGGCAAAAAGCCACTGATATAATAGGCATCGTCCTTTCTTCCGATAAGCGAATAGGTGGTATCTCCCGGGCTTTCATCCGGAATATTTTCGTAAACATAAAACAGAATGTCCTCAATTGTATCCACCTGGTCCGTAGCCTTTAAGGTAAAGCCGCTGCGGGTCATCGTATCTTCATAATGCCAGACAGCCCCATCAACATGCGGCAAATAGGTCACTTTATTCCCATTTGTATTTTCTAAGCTCCTTTCCTTTGAGCAGGAAAAGAGAAAGGCAGAAATGACTACAAGAAGAAAAACAACGGGGTTAAACTTCATGTTCATTAGATTTAGATAACGAAAGTACAATTAAATAATAATATGGTAGCGGATATTCCTGATTTCTCCTTTTTTTTACTGAATTTTGTAACGATATGGCAAAAAAGACTGGAAAGGTAAAGGCACCCCAGCACGACAATGGGGAAGAGCGGATCCATGTATACGGCGCACGCGTGCACAACCTAAAAAACATTTCACTGGATATCCCGAAGAATGAACTAACCGTATTGACCGGAATAAGCGGCAGCGGCAAATCCTCTCTTGCCTTTGATACCATTTATGCGGAAGGACAACGCCGTTACCTGGAAAGTTTTTCGGCCTATGCCCGCCAGTTTATGGGCAACATGGAACGGCCGGATGTGGACAAGATTACCGGGCTCTCCCCGGTCATTTCCATCGAGCAAAAAACCACCAATCGCAATCCCCGTTCTACGGTCGGAACCATCACTGAAGTCTATGATTTCCTTCGCCTGCTCTTTGCCAGAGCCGGAGAAGCCTATTCCTACAATACGGGAAAAAAAATGATCCGTTTTTCGGAAGAAGAGATTATAGTTAACCTATTTAGTCATTTCCCGGATGAAAAGCTCATCCTTCTTGACCCATTGGTACGCGGCAGAAAAGGACATTACCGCGAACTGTTTGAGCAGCTCAGAAAACAAGGGTATTTAAAAGTCCGAATAGACGGCCAGTTGACGGAACTTAAACCAAAATTACAAGTAGATCGTTATAAAATACATGATATTGAGCTTGTTGTCGATCGAATAGTGGTGGAGAAAAAAGCCAGGGCACGCATCACGAAAAGCGTTCAACAGGCCCTCAAACTGGGAAAGGATTTATTGTTTGTCCAGGTTCACGCTACCGGTAAAGTCATCCAGTACAGCCGTCATCTGATGTGTGCAGACACCGGAATCTCTTACGAAGAACCTTCGCCCAATACCTTTTCTTTCAACTCCCCCTACGGCGCTTGTCCGCACTGCAAAGGACTGGGCATGGTACACGAACCGGATCTGGAGGCTATTATCCCTGATCGGGCTAAAGCCATTAATGAAGGGGGGATCCTGCCCTTGGGCAAAACCAAAAGCTCTTTTGTATTTAAGCAAGTACAGGCGATTGCTAAAAAAAAGAAAGCCTCACTGGACGCGCCCATTAAAAAACTATCCAAGCCGTTTTTAAACCTGTTGCTCTACGGGGATGAAAACACGCATGCGGCCATTGACATGGACTTCGATGATACCCCGGCTTATTATAAAACGGAGTATGAAGGCATTGTCAATATGGTACAACGCTACTTTTATGATTCGAAGCACGATGGCATGGTGCATGATTGGGCGGAGAAGTTTATGAAACTCACCCCCTGTCCTACTTGCGACGGAACCCGGTTGAAGAAAGAAAGCCTTTGGTTTAAAATTGCACAAAAAAATATAGCGGAACTGAGCCAGTTGGACCTTGATGAGTTGCTAAAGTGGTTTACAAACCTGGAAAAAAAGTTGTCCAAAAAGCAAAACTTAATCGCCAAAGACATCTTAAAAGAGATCCGGGACCGTTTACACTTTTTATTGGATGTTGGATTAAATTACCTCACGCTGGACCGGTCTTCCAGGACCTTGAGCGGCGGGGAATCCCAGCGTATTCGTCTCGCTACCCAAATCGGGTCCCAACTGATGGGCATTACCTACATCTTAGATGAGCCGAGTATCGGGCTGCATCAGCGCGATAACCATCGACTGATCCAGTCTTTAAAAAATTTAAGGGATACCGGCAACACAATATTGGTGGTCGAACACGACAAGGACATTATGCTTCATGCGGATTACCTGGTTGATATCGGTCCGGGAGCCGGATTACTTGGCGGAAAAATCGTGGCCAAAGGTTCGCCAGGCGAGATTCTAAAAACCCATACGACTACCGCAGATTACCTGAATGGGAGAAAAGCCATACCTGTGCCCGAAGTAAGACGAAAGGCAAACGGAAAGTACCTCGAACTCTCCGGATGCCATGGCAATAATTTACAGCAGATCAAAGCCCGGTTTCCATTGGGCTTGTTCATTTGTATAACCGGCGTTTCAGGGAGTGGAAAATCTACCCTGATCAACGAGACTCTTTATCCGATACTCGCTCGACACTGTTATCACTCGAAGGCCGTTCCATTGCCTTATAAAAGCGTTAAAGGACTCGAACACATAGACAAAGTCATTGAAATAGACCAATCTCCCATCGGCCGGACACCGCGAAGCAATCCAGCTACTTATTGCGGCTTTTTCACACAGATTCGTCAATTGTTTGCCGAACTTCCGGAATCAAAAATAAGGGGTTACAAACCCGGCCGGTTCTCTTTCAATGTCAAAAGCGGCCGTTGTGACGTATGTGAAGGAGGTGGGATGCGGGTGATCGAAATGAATTTTCTTCCCAATGTTTATGTACCTTGTGAAAAGTGTAACGGTCGCCGTTATAACCGGGAGACGCTGGAGATCCGTTATAAAGGAAAATCCATATCCGATGTGCTGGATATGACGGTAGATGAAGCGGTAAGCTTCTTTGAAGCAGTTCCTTTTTTACACCGGAAAATAAAAGTACTGCAGGACGTAGGGTTAGGCTACATTACATTAGGCCAATCCGCTGTCACCTTATCAGGAGGAGAAGCACAACGGGTAAAATTATCTACGGAACTGGGAAAAAGGGCTACCGGGAAAACGATTTATATTCTGGATGAGCCTACAACCGGATTGCATTTCCAGGATATCCAGCTGTTATTAAACGTACTCAACAGGTTAACGGATCAAGGCAACACCGTCATAGTAATTGAACATAACCTTGATGTCATAAAAACAGCAGATTACCTGATTGACCTGGGGCCGGACGGGGGCAGAGGAGGCGGCAAGGTCCTCTTCGAAGGAACGCCGGAAAAATTAACCACTTGTAACAATAGTTTCACTGCGCAATACCTGAAAGCCGAGCTTAATTAAAAGAGCACATGAAAACCGTATTCTATTTTATCTGCATAACATTCCTTTTTATTTTTGCCGCCTGCGAAGACTACAAAGATTGTAATTCACCCGTGGCCACGGCATTGGGCATCAGCTTTTATCACCTCATCGATGAAGAAGAAACAGACAGTATCCTGCCTGCACTGACGATTTATGCCGTAGAAAAACCGGACTCTTTGTTGGTGTACCGGACACCCGCTAAAGGTGTTTTCGTACCATTAAACCCCCATGCCACCTCTACCCGGTTTTTTATTCAACCAGACAGTACGTTAGCTACGGGCGATACCCTTGAACTAACCTATAAGGTGGACCTCCAGTTTGTTTCTTCCGGTTGTGGCTTTACAAATTTTTACGTACTCGATACGGCTACTGCTACTAATCATTATATTGACTCCATCGCTCTCGTTAATAACAAGATCATTACCACAAATGCCACAAACGTTAAGATATATTATTAAATCCGCTGTTTTTATGGGCCTGGTAACCGGGTTCATCTATAACAGTGTAAGCGCCCAATATCGTCCCGACAGGTTATACGGATTGCGGCTGGGAGTGGATCTAAGCCGTATAGCCGTTCATTATTTAAACCCCTACAGAACAGACCTGACGGTTCATGCAGACGCGCGTATTGATACCAACTGGTATATTGCAGTAGAAGCGGGATGGAATAAAACGCACCTGGAAAATAAACCGGTGTTTGATTATAAAAGCAAGGGATATTTCATAAAGGCCGGCGCTGATTACAATCTGCTTAAACCTTCTTTTCCCTTTGAAAGCAATATGGTATATCTTGGTTTACGTTATGGCATAGCACGCATGGAGCGAAAAATACCCGGCTATCAGATTGATTACCCCTACTGGGGGAATGTAAAAGGCAGTTTTCCCACTAAGACCCTATTGCCACAATGGGGAGAAGCGGTCATTGGAATGAAAGTGGAAGTGCTCAAAAATCTTTTTCTGGACTGGGGGTTGCATCTTCGGTTACTGATTACCAGGAATGTGGATGAAGCGGTCAGGCCCTACCTGATCCCCGGCTTTGGCAAAGCAACCTCCAACGCTGTTTTTGATGCCAACTATACCATTAGCTACCGGATTCCGTTGTGGAAACCTAAGCGTAAATCTAAGTCGGCAACAAAAGATGCAAAGGATAAAACCATTGATAATAAATGAGTTATTACTTACACTTTATAATTAACTTTATATCATTGGCGAAAAAAGACTTATAAGGGAGGCGGTGGTCGTTCCACATAAAACACTGATGGCCAATAGGTTCCAATGCACACTGCATCATCAGATTTATATTACTACCGGCCAGGGTCCTACAAGCCGGAGAGTTAAAGCAATAAAAGGAATAATTCGGTGATTATGAACAAGTTACTGAATATACTGCACGAGAAACTTTAGAGTGATGACAACCACAAGGAGGTTACCAGCTGGAACGCTTTCACCTCACTCAAACGGCATTTTACAGACCGCCGCCTTGAGGTTCCTGTTTCTTATTTCAATAAATATTTCCGTTCCCAGCTCCGCTTTTTCGGTAGCTACGTAACCCATTCCAATCGCTTTGCCGAGCGAAGGAGACTGCGTACCGGAAGTCACTTTCCCTATATCCTTTCCCGCCGCATCAAAGATCGTATAACCGTGACGAGGAATGCCTCGTTCCTGCATTTCAAAGCCCACCAGCTTACGCTGAACGCCTTCTGCCTTTTGGTTTTCCAAAATCGCCTTACCGGTGAAATCACCTTTGGACTTGAGCTTAGTAATCCACCCCAACCCCGCTTCCAACGGAGAAGTGGTGTCATCGATGTCATTTCCATAAAGACAATATCCCATTTCCAGGCGAAGGGTATCGCGTGCACCCAGGCCAATGGGTTCGATTCCATTTTCTGCTTTATTTTTAAAAATAGCATCCCACACCTTTTCGGCATGGTCCGCCTTATTTTCAAAATAAATCTCTACGCCCCCGGCACCGGTATAACCTGTTGCGCTGATCAGTACATTTTCCACGCCGGCAAACGTTCCTTGTTCAAAAGTAAAATACTTCATATTAACCAGATCCACCTCCGTGAGACCAGCAATAAGCTGGACGGCTTTTGGCCCCTGTATAGCCAGCTGGCAGATACGGTCACTTATATTTTTCAATTCGGCCTTTGCCGTATTGTGGCTCACAATCCAATTCCAGTCCTTTTCAATATTTGCTGCATTCACAACAAGCATGTATGCCGCGTTTTCTTCCAGACAATAGATGAGCAGGTCGTCAATAATGCCTCCCTGATCATTGATTAAACAACTGTATTGCGCTTTTCCCGCTTTAACTTTTGAAATATCATTGCAGGTAAGCCGTTGAATCAGCTCCATCGCATTCGGACCTTTGACCATAAATTCGCCCATATGGCTTACATCAAAAACCCCCGCATTTTTTCTCACTGATTCGTGTTCTTCTCTTATGCCCTTAAACGAGACCGGTAATTCAAAACCGGCAAAAGCGACCAGTTTACCGCCGTATGCTTTATGCATGTCAAGGAAAGGCGTATGCTTCATGACGTTAGTAGATTTCAATTAAGGAACAAAAGTAGGAGAATTGAGCTATATGAAAAAAAATTGTTGACAGCCTACCTTCCCAAAAAACACAAAAGCAGGTTTACCCTTCTCCCTCCGGTTCTTTAAGCAAATCGGGCCGCCTTTCCTGCGTTCTTTTGAGCGCCTGTTGGTAGCGCCATTCATTAATTTTCTTTTCATGACCGCTCAACAAAATATCCGGTACTTTCATTCCCCTAAAGTCTGCCGGGCGGGTATAAACGGGAGGGGCCAGCAAATTGTCCTGGAAGGAATCAGACAGTGCCGATGTTTCATTGTTCAACACGCCCGGTATTAACCGGCCAACGGCATCTACCAGCACAGCCGCTGCCAATTCTCCCCCCGACAATACAAAGTCGCCGATGGAAATTTCACGGGTCACATACTGGTTACGAATACGCTCATCTATGCCTTTGTAATGACCGCAGATAAGCAACAAGCGCTTTTTCATAGACAATTGATTGGCCATAGATTGCTGGAGCGTTTCGCCATCAGGTGTCAGAAAAATAACCTCTTCATATTCATGTTCCGCTCGCAAGGCGTCTATGGCCACAGCAAGCGGCTCGGGCATCATCACCATACCGGCTCCGCCCCCATATTGATAATCATCGATCTGGTTGTGTTTATAGGGGGTATAATCCCGTAAGTTAAAAACCCGGACCTGCAGCAGTTCTTTATCCTGAGCCCTTTTTAAAATAGAATGGGAAAACGGACTTTCCAGCAATTGCGGTACTGCGGTAAGAATATCAATATGCATCATGGTTACAAAATTAGCCTTTTCAAAAGAAGCGGCACGCCAATTTGTGAAATTCGCTTATTTTCGCCCTATGAACAACCTGACAGAAGTCCTGAACATTCCCAATCCCTCGAATAATTTCTTTCTGATCGCCGGCCCTTGTGTCGTAGAAGATGAGGCGTTGCTGGAAACAGTAGCTGCTGAAGTGAGCAATATGTGTAAAGCGCTCCAGATTCCTTATATTTTTAAAGCTTCCTATCGAAAAGCCAATCGCACAAGGCTGGACTCTTTTACCGGTATCGGGGATGAAGCTGCCCTGGCCTTAATCCAAAAGACAAAAAAGAAATGGAACGTTCCGGCGACAACAGACATCCACGCCCCGGAAGAAGCTCAGATGGCCGCGGAATATGTGGATATGCTGCAGATACCGGCTTTTTTATGCCGGCAAACTGATTTGTTGTTAGCGGCCGCTGAAACCGGGAAAACCGTAAATATAAAAAAAGGACAATTTGTCAGCGGACCTGCGATGGAATTCGCGGTAGATAAAGTCCGTCAATCGGGAAATGAAAAGATCATGCTGACGGAAAGGGGAACCACGTTCGGCTACCAGGACCTGGTCGTTGATTTCAGGAATATTCCCTGGATGCAGGCGCTGGAAGTTCCGGTAGTAGTGGATTGTACTCATTCCCTCCAACAACCCAATCAAACAAGCGGGGTTACAGGCGGTAATCCCCAATTAATAGCCACGATGGCCAGCGCGGCTATCGCCACCGGGGCGGATGGTATTTTTATAGAGACCCATCCGGAACCCGCAAAAGCTAAATCCGACGGAGCCAACATGCTGAGGCTGGACCTGCTAAAAAGCCTGCTCGAACAGTTGGTCAAAGTCCGGCAGGCTATTAAAAGACAGTAACATGTTAAAACAGGGTTCCCATAAAAGGGAATGGTGTTTTAAGACTGGGCTTCCTGTTTGGCAGCTTCCTTCATTTCTTCATTAGCAGTGAGCACAAATTCCACCCGGCGATTTTCGGCACGATGGGCTTCCGTGTCGTTTGCCACCTTTGGGTCGGTTTCACCCATGCCCTTAGTGGAAATGCGTCCGGCACTGATCCCTTTACTAATCAGATAGTTAGAGGTGGAAGAAGCCCGGCGCACAGATAATTTCTGGTTGTAAGCACTGGAACCCACATCGTCGGTATGCCCAATAACCAATACGTTTTCATTGGGATATTTTTGCAAAATGGTATACAAGTCATCAATCGTATTTTTAGCCTGTGGCGTCAGGTCGGAACGATCGAAACCAAACAATACGTTGCTGTTAAAAGTAACCACTATTCCTTCCCCGGTGCGATGCACCTCCGCATTAGGCACCTCTCTTTCAATTTCTTTGGCCTGTTTATCCATCTGGTGGCCAATAATGGCACCTGCGGTGCCTCCTACCGCGGCACCTACAATAGCTCCTAAGGCGGTGTTGCCGGCAACTTTACCTACAATAGCTCCAGCTGCCGCTCCGCCAGCCGTACCTATAGCCGCGCCTTTCTGAGTTCGGGTCAGCGGTTTACCGCAACTAAACACCGTAACCGCAGCCAAACCTATAACAAGCATCTTTTTGTTCAATGTGAGTTTCATATTCATTCTTTTTTATTTTTAACAATGTGCCATATCATAAACAACTACTATGCCAATTCATGTAAACACCTGCAAATCAGAAACTTGGCTGTCAAAAATTTTGTTGTACCTTTAGGTTATCCAAACCCGTTAAATTTTCTCCACTTTATAAGTGCGCATTTTATGGCAAAAAACGTTTCCGAACAATTGGTAGAAATGCTGGTGACTGCAGGTGTAAAAAGAATATACGCCGTAACCGGTGACAGTTTAAACCCGGTCAATGACGCGATTCGGCGAGACAAGCGGATCGATTGGATTCATGTCCGTCATGAAGAAGTAGGGGCCTATGCCGCCGGCGCTGAAGCGCAGCTTACCGGAAAACTCACTTGTTGCGCAGGCAGCAGCGGGCCGGGACATGTTCATCTGGTCAACGGGTTGTATGACGCCCATCGTTCGGGCGCCCCCGTGTTGGCCATTGCGTCAACCTGCCTCAGTAGTGAATTTGGCATGGAATACCACCAGGAAACAGATCCTAAAAAACTTTTTGCCGATTGCAGTTGCTACAATCAGGTCGCTGTTACCACCGAACAGGCGCCCCGCATGTTTCAGGCGGCGATGCAACATGCCCAACAAATCGGAGGCGTTGCGGTTGTCGGCCTTCCGGGAGATGTGGCTGCAAAAGAAGCTGTGGACAGCCATTCGTCCTTGCAAACCTTCAACCCTCACCCGGTTATCCGGCCCTCGGATCACGAACTGGAGAAACTGGCGGCGTTGATCAATAAAAAGCAAAATATCGTTTTATTCTGTGGCTATGGATGCAAGGGGGCTCATGAAGAAGTCCTACAGCTGGCCAAAAGACTAAAGGCCGCCGTCGCTTATTCTTTCAGAGGGAAGATGGAAATCGAGTACGACAACCCGAATGCCGTAGGCATGACCGGCTTGCTGGGCATGACTTCGGGCTATGAAGCCATGCACGATGCCGAGCTGCTGCTGTGCCTGGGCACTGATTTTCCCTACAATACCTTTATGCCGGAGAAAAATACGATCGTACAGATTGATATGAAACCCGAAAGACTGGGCAGGAGAGCACATCTGGATATGGGACTACAGGGCAATATCAAAGCCACCCTCCAGGCATTGCTTCCTTTAGTCGCTGAAAAAAAAGAAGATGTTTTCTTAAAAACACAAAAGGCGATTTATAAAAAAACACTGGAACACCTTAATGAAAACGTACATCACCGCAGAGGAGACAAAAATAAAATACATCCCGAATTTGTGGCTGCGGTCATAGACCAAAAAGCAGATGCCAACGCCATATTCTGTGTAGATACTGGCATGTGCTGCGTTTGGGGTGCCCGTTATATCAAAGCCACAAAGGACCGTGATATGCTTGGGTCCTTTGTCCACGGTTCTATGGCGAATGCCATGCCGCAAGCCATAGGCGCTGCCCTGGCCTGCCCAGACCGCCAGGTGATAGCGATGTGTGGCGATGGGGGCATTTCCATGCTTCTGGGGGATATGATGACTATCGCACAATACAAGCTTCCGGTCAAAATGATTATCTTCAATAACCGCTCACTGGGGATGGTACAGTTAGAAATGCAGGTAGCCGGTATTCCTGACTGGAAAACCAACATGATCAATCCGGATTTTGAAAAGATAGCGTCCGCCATGGGAATTAAGGGGCTCACCATATCCACCCCTGAAGAAACGGAAAACGGCATTCAAAAAGCCATGGAAATGGATGGCCCGGTTGTTGTGAACGTGATGACGGATCCTGCAGCACTCGCGCTACCTCCGCACATCGAATGGGATCAGATGAAAGGATTCGCCATTTCGATGACCAAGATGATGCTCAGTGGCAGAAGACAGGAAGTAGTGGATACGATTAAATCTAACATCAATCACATCGATGATTTTCTGTGAAACTGATGTGACACCAGAACAGAACAGTTCAATATTAACCCGAAGTCAAGTCGATTGTAATTAACCGTTGGGTAACTGCGCTGGTTCATGGTCACATATTCCGCCTGTACTGCCCACCCACGTTGAACAAGGCATTAGTAATTTCCCCCAGGGAGCAATATTTTACGGTTTCCATCAGTTCTTCAAAAATATTCCCATTTGCAACGGCGGTCTCCTGAAGCCTCCGGAGCATTTTAACGCTACGCTTTTCGTTGCGTTTGCGAAAAGCCTGCACATTTCTTATTTGCAGCTGTTTCTCATGCTCCGAAGAGCGAAAAACCCCTTTAGGCAGGACAGTGGGTGACCCTTCTTTGTTTAAAAAAGTATTGACCCCAACAATGGGCAACGTACCGGAATTTTTGAGGGATTCATAATCCAGGCTTTCTTCTTGTATTTTATTGCGTTGATACATGCGTTCCATGGCGCCCAAAACACCTCCTCGCTCCGAAATCCGTATAAACTCAGATAAAACCGCTTCTTCTACCAGGTCGGTCAAAGCCTCAATCAGGAAGGAACCCTGATTGGGATTTTCATTTTTGGCCGTCCCCAGTTCTTTGTTAATGATCATTTGTATGGCGATGGCCCGTCGAACGCTTTCTTCCGTCGGGGTAGTTACGGCTTCGTCGTATGCATTGGTATGCAGCGAATTGCAATTATCATAAATGGCGTACAAAGCCTGCAGGGTAGTACGGATGTCATTAAAAGATATTTCCTGCGCGTGCAGGCTGCGACCACTGGTCTGGATGTGATATTTTAATTTTTGGGCCCGTTCGCCGGCCCCATATTTATCCCTCATAGCCCGCGCCCATATCCGTCTGGCTACGCGCCCGATTACCGCATATTCCGCGTCCATGCCGTTGCTGAAGAAAAAGGAAAGATTGGGAACAAACTTATCTATGTCCATCCCACGGCTCAGGTAATATTCTACGTAAGTAAAGCCATTGGCCAGGGTAAAGGCGAGCTGGGTAATGGGGTTCGCCCCCGCCTCAGCAATATGATAACCGGAAATGCTAACGGAATAAAAGTTTTGTATTTTGTTTTTAATAAAATACGCCTGTATATCCCCCATCATTTTCAAAGAAAATACCGTGGAAAAAATACAGGTGTTTTGCGCCTGGTCTTCTTTTAAAATATCGGCCTGTACGGTACCGCGTACGATATGCAGCGTTTCTTTTTTTATCTTCTCATAAACCGCCTTATCGAGCACTTCATCACCGGATACCCCCAGCAGATGAAGGCCTAATCTGTTATTCATCTCTGGCAGCGGACCTTCCGTCTCATCGTACTTTGGGTGCGGGATCTCCCTGTATTTCCTTTTAATTTTTGCATGCACTTCATCCCACAGTCCGGCTTCCGTTATGTATTTTTCACATTGTTGATCAATGGCCGCGTTAAAAAAGAAGGCAAGGATAACTGGCGCGGGACCATTGATGGTCATGCTTACGGAGGTAGAAGGTGCACAAAGGTCAAAACCACTGTATAATTTTTTAGCGTCCTCTACCGTAGCGATGCTTACGCCGGCATTGCCAATTTTGCCGTAAACATCCGGACGGGTTTCGGGATCATGCCCATAGAGCGTAACACTGTCAAAAGCCGTAGACAACCGCTTGGCCGGCTGTTCCCCCGAGATATAATGAAACCGCCTGTTGGTACGTTCCGGTCCGCCTTCTCCGGCAAACATTCGGGTGGGGTCTTCCCCTTGCCGCTTCAGCGGGAATACCCCTCCGGTAAAAGGATAATGGCCCGGCAGATTTTCTTTCAACAACCAGCGCAAAATAGCCCCCCAGTCCGAATACTGCGGCAAAGCAATCTTGGGAATTTTACTGTGCGATAATGTTTTTACATAAAGCGGCAGACGGATTTTTTTATTCCGCACGCTGTACTCAAAATATTCAGCCGTGTATTTTTCCTTCTGCCCTTCCCATCCTTGCAGTAGTTTCAGACATTCCGGAGCCAGTTCCTTTTCTTTTTTTTCAACCAAAGCGGTTATGCTTTTCTTATCTCCTTGTTGACAAAAATCGAGTACGCCTTTAGCCTGATAAAGTTGCCGGGCGATTGTACACTGTTGGTCTATCCACTTTCCCCGCTCATGGATGGTCTCTGCTATTTCTGCCAGGTATCGCACCCTGGATGGCGGAATAATCTGTGAATGGCTAAGGGTATTGACGTGAGCGGACTCAGGGATCTCATTGGTGTTTTGCAGTCCCTTTTCTTTCAGCTTATTCATCAAAAAGGCAAAGAGCTCATTGATGCCTTCGTCATTGAACTGCGATGCGATTGTACCGATTACAGGCATCTCTTCCAGCTTCGCTGTCCATAGGCCATGATCTCTCTGGTATTGCTTTTTTACATCGCGGAGCGCATCCTTGGCGCCATTTTTATCAAACTTATTAATGGCGATCACGTCAGCATAATCAATCATATTGATTTTCTCCAGTTGGGTAGCGGCTCCGTATTCCGGTGTCATGACATACAATGAAAGATCGCAATGATCCAAGATGGAGGTGTCGGCCTGGCCAATTCCCGAACTTTCCAGAATAACCAGATCAAATCTCGCGGCTTTGCACACGGCTAAAGCTTCGGCCGCGAAGGTGCTCAGTGATTTTTCGCTTTGCCTGGTAGCCATGGAACGCATATATACCCGGGGATGGGGAAGTACATTCATACGAATCCTGTCTCCCAGCAGTGCACCACCGGTTTTCTTTTTGGAAGGGTCCACGCTGATGACGGCCACTGATCCGGCCTCCTCCTGTTGTAAAAATCGGCGTATCAATTCATCGGTAACCGTCGATTTCCCGGAACCACCGACCCCGGTAATCCCTAATACAACAGCATGATTCTCTTTGGTCCTGTCCAGCCATTGAAGCAAAGTGGCTTTGCCCTCATAGCCATTTTCCAGAACGGAAATAGCCGTTGCAATGGCGTGTGAATCTCTTTCAGGGATCTTTTTGGTTAACGCCTTTTCATGGACGGGAATGGCAAAATCGGATCGGCGAACCACATCTTCTATCATCCCCGCAAGCCCCATCTTTCGCCCATCATCAGGCGAATAAACACGGGTAATGCCATAGTCCTGCAACTCCTGGATTTCCTCGGGAAGAATAGTTCCTCCTCCCCCGCCAAAAATTTTAATGTGCCCGCAGCCTTTTTCCTGTAAAAGATCATAGACGTACTTGAAATAGTCAATGTGTCCCCCCTGGTAGGAAGTAAGCGCTATGGCCTGTACATCTTCTTCAACGGCAGCCTCTACAATATCGGCAGCCGAACGGTTATGTCCCAGGTGAATGACTTCTACCCCCTGGGATTGTAAAATGCGCCGCATGATATTGATCGCCGCATCATGGCCGTCAAAAAGGGATGCAGCTGTCACGATCCGAATGTGATGAGACGGAGAATAGGACATGTAAATGCTTTAAATAATACAGAATATGTACCCGCAAGGTACAAAGATTAGGAGTGTCGACACCTTTCGGACGCTTGGAGCGCTATCTTTTTCAGATTATTAAACAAGACTGGTGTTTATACAGAAAATATCCAAAAGCTGTCTGGTTTTTTTGTATTTTAAATAAACCTATGTGTTAAATTACCGTACCAAAGAAGCCGGAATAAACTCCACATCCCCCTTCTGATAAAATTCCTCGGGATGAGGTTTAAAAGAATGGTTGTTTAAAAAGTCGATCAGGCGGTGCATGATTTTTTCATTTTTTTGCACCCATCCTTTGTAAACTGCCGGATTGTCAGCAGGCCCGAATATCCACTGGTTGTATGCTTCAAACAATCCCTGGTGCAACAGGCTCCGGTAATAATCAAACAGCGCAAAAGGATAGACCAGCTTGTAAAATCGATCCCAGTTCAGCAGAAATTTGATCCGGGTCATGACCAGCGTTTCCGGTGTGACCCCTCGATTAATAAGTGTTTCTGCACTTTTTCCCAAGGTAATCAGTACGGCTTTTTTAAAATCCGGTTTATCCAAGGTCGAAAAGCCCTGGGAACTTTGATCCGCATTGGGGGAAGCAGTGAGGGACAGGGTTATGCTGCTGTTGATAACGGATTTATAGGTATCCAGCAACATCTTTTTCATATCCGTGGTGCGATTGGTATAACGCTCAAGATTGATAAACATTTCGCCATAGATCAGCGTCCAAAACTTATCCCTGCTGTAATAATAGGTACGGGCAGCATAATAATAGTTCGGGGCGTAATCCGCATCGATTTTGATTCCATCGACCCAACTTTCCAACGCTTTAGTGTATTCACGCTGGTCATAATACACCTGCCCCAGTTCGCTATACAGTACACCGCTTTCAGGAAATTGCTTCAGTCCCCGCTTGAAATTCCGTTCAGCAGCCTTTAGATCCTGTTGAGCGCGATAGATGTTTCCTGCGATCTGATAAGTCTGTATGTTAGCGGCATTGCTTCGAAGAACGGTTTTTATTAACTTTTCTGCCTCTTTATAATTCCTGTTTAACGAATAAGCGTAAGCCAGCGCCTGCCGGTAGAGAGCGCTTTGGGGCTGCAGCTCCAAAGCACGTTTTAGTATGATGATCGCATTGGCATAATCCCCCGATCGGATAAAGGTTTGTGCCCGTCCATATAATTCCGTAGTACTGGTCTGCGCAAGGATTACCGGACAGCTAAAAACAAATAAAAGTAAGGTAAGCAATAACGTTTTAAATCGCATAAGAGTGTAAAATTACGCAAAATTCGCTTCTTGCACTGCAAGGACAGTGCCGAATTTCGATCATATCAGGTGCGTAAAAAGCCCATCCCTGAGTTTTGGCTCAAACCAGGTGGACTTCGGCGGCATAACCTGTCCGGTATCCGCTATCTCGAACAATTGCTCCATGGTGACCGGATGCACGGCAAAGGCGACCTTCATTTCTCCCTTGTCCACGCTTTCTTCCAATGCTTCCAATCCACGAATTCCGCCGATAAAATCTATCCGGTCGTCCGTTCTCGGGTCCTTTATCCCCAACAGTTCGTCCAACACATTCTTTTGCAGGATGGTAACGTCCAAAATGCCGATGGGGTCCGTAGAATAGGTTCCCGGCCGGGACAGGAGCCGGTACCATTCCCCATCCAGATACATACCATACTCATGAGGCTCAGCCGGCTTCACCCTGGTTTTCCCTGTTTTTGCCAGGCTAAAATTGTATTCCAGGGCAGAAAGAAATTCCGCTGTGCTCCATCCGTTCAAGTCTTTTACGACCCTGTTGTAATCAATGACCTGCAGTTCATTATCAGGGAAGAGGGTAGTGAGAAAGTAAGAACTGGACGCCTCCGGCTTCCCTTCTCCGGAGGAGAGTTGCCGGGCGGCGTTGGCTGCTGAAGCCGCGCGATGATGTCCATCGGCAATGTAAGTAGCCGAAACACGTGTGGCAAACAAATCAGTGATCTCCTTTATAACCGCTTCATCAGCTATTACCCATACACGGTGATGTACTTCATCGACAGAAGTAAAATCATACACCGGTGCCAGCGCCTCTTTTTGTTGTTTTATAATCGCATGCAATTCGGGTATGGCATGAAAAGCAAGGAACACATTGCCTGTTTGCGCCCGGGTAGTCAGGATGTGATTGATCCGGTCCTGTTCTTTTTCCGGACGGGTCAATTCGTGTTTCTTAATAATGCCATGCTCATAATCAGACACGGCAGAGACGGCGACCAAACCGGTTTGTTGCCTGCCTCTCATCTCCAACTGGTAAATATAGTAACACGGCTTTTCTTCCAGAAACAAAAATTGCTCTTCCAGGAAAACTGCTAAATTCCGTTTCGCTTTTTCATAGACACTGTTATCGTGGATGTCTACGGCATCCGGCAAGTCAATTTCTGCTTTTGAAATATGATAAAAGGACCAAGGGTTGTTTTCCGCTTCCTGGCGCGCCTCTGTCCGGTTTAAAACATCATAAGGACGGGAAGCCAGTTTCCCGGCCAGATTAGGTTGAGGGCGTAATGCACAAAATGGTTTAATAACTGCCATGGAATATTAAAAATTGAAAGCCTGTCTGCAGGGCTTTGCCATTCAGGCGGATTAGTTCATAGAGGTTAGCCTTTTGTTTTAGCAAAATATTGCATCGCTTTCACCAATACGTTCACACTGTTTAGCTCAATGGCGTTATACAATGACACCCGGAAGCCTCCTACAGAGCGATGCCCTTTGATATTAACAAGCCCTTCCTTTTTACAATAGGCCAAAAACGCCGGCTCTAATTCTTCTTGAGGCATGACGAAACAAACATTCATCCGGCTGCGGTCTTCTGGAACAACGGTACCTTCAAAAAGCGGGCTACGGTCTATTTCCTCATACAGCAACTGGGCTTTTTGCACATTTATTTTCTCTATCTCCTTTACACCGCCTTTCGTTTTAAGCCAGCGCAGGTTTAACAAACATACATAAACTGCAAAAACCGGAGGTGTATTGTACATGGATTTATAATCAATATGTACCTGATAATCCATAATGGCAGGAATAGCTCGTTTTACTTTCCCTAAAATGCTTTTCCTTACCGCAACCAGGGTTACCCCTGCGGCACCGATATTCTTTTGTGCGCCGGCATAGATCAGGCTAAAACGGTTGAAATCCATTTCACGACTTAAAATATTGCTGCTCATGTCGGCTACCAGCGGAACCGGGCTATCAGGAAGATGCTGATATTCCGTACCATAAATGGTGTTATTCGTAGTAATATGCAGATAAGCTGCCTCTTCCGGCACCACAAAATCCTTTGGAATATAAGTAAATTTTTTGTCTTTTGAAGAGGCTATTTCGACTATTTCCCCGAAGCATTTCGCTTCTTCAATCGCTTTGGTGGACCAGGTACCTGTATTAATATAGGCTGCTTTTTTGTCGTTCGCCAAAAGATTCATGGCTACTTCCATAAATTGCGTCCTTCCGCCTCCATGCAAAAGCAATACTTCAAAATCATCATCCAACTCCATCAACTCACGAGCGAGGGCGCGGGCTTCTTCTATTACCGGGACAAACTGCGGTCCCCTATGAGAGATCTCAAGCAGGGACAAGCCACTGTTGTCAAAATTCAAAACTGCGTCAGCCGCCTGGGTAAGGACCTCTTCAGGTAAATGGGTAGGACCCGCGTTAAAGTTATGTATAGCCATATTTTTGTTATTAGATACTTGTTACCGGCCATTGAATCACCCGCAGGCTTGTAGAATGTATTTCCGCCTCAGGCGTCCAAGCTTCAGAAGCTTCGCCCCTTAACCTGAAACCCGATTATTCAATGCCTTTAATTTCCGCAAAGATAGGCAAGAATTATTTTCCGCCGGACCCGATATATTTTATTTTAGTGGAGCAGTTATTAGCAAGCAAAAGTGCAGCCTTTAAATATCCATTGTATCGGGCTGTCCGGTTGTTGATTGCTCGTCATCGGAGCCGATGGTGAGCTCCTCCCCGCCTGTAACCCCGCCGGAAACCGCGAACTTCATGGCGTCTCCTGCGGAGACATGCTCTATAGGCCGTACTCGGTGCGGTTTTACAAAATATACCTTTCCGGCGATGGACAACGACATCGGCACGTACACAGCCACCACATCTTCTAATCCAAAGTCTTTCGCATCACTGCGTGTAATAAACCCCACTTCCCACACTTCCTCGTTGTACACATTAACCAAAACAGGATGGTCAAACTTCTTCTTTTTGCCCATCAGCGCATCAAACACGTCTTTTATTGAAGTATATAAATACTTTATAACGGGGGTCTTCTCCAGCAGGCGGTCAAATAAATCAAACAACCTGCCTATAATGAAAAAGGACGACAGGTATCCTACCAAGGTAATCCCTACCAATACGACCACCACGCCCAGCCCGGGGATAAAATCCGTAAATCCCAGCAGGCTGTCTAACGTATCAAAGACCCAGACGATGGCGTAAAAGGTCAAAAAAATAGGGGCCAGTACCAAAACGCCCTGAAAGAAATGTTGAATTATTCTGCTAAAACTCCACTTTTTTTTCATCCGGAATATTTTTTAAACGTTTATCCTTTCAAATTTGCAAAAATGACGAGAGAACGGAAAGTTTCATGGCTGCTTTACCGGTCTTTGAAGAGATTACCGAAGGAGCCACCACGGCTGTTCTTCTACAAAAATAATCAAATTATTCGTCTCATTCACCGATCTCTACCGGTTATTCACCGAAGAAAAGAACGATTTTACCGAGGAAACTTTTACGATCATAAGAGTTTACATAATTTTGCCGAGATTACTTACAACAAAAACTGTAGTCAGGAGCGTGCAATGTGAAAGAAATAAAAAACGATAAAAAATCTTTTGAGGTAGGCCATCGCATTATAGAGGCGGGCTTTAATCTGTTTCGTGCTTATGGCATCCGTGCGGTTACCCTGGATGAAATATCTCTTCAATTGGGTATTTCAAAAAAGACCATTTATGAGAACTTTTCAGGAAAAGACGACCTGGTAACTCAAATTGTGGAAGGCCAGTTGACACAGATGCGGCAACAGGCTCTGGAAGTAAATGAGAACGCCAAAAATGCCGTAGAAGCTTCGCTCAAAAATTCTGAAAACCTAAATGCAGTTTTCAGGAATATGAATCCGCTGGTTATCATGGATTTGAAAAAGTTTCATCAAAGGGCCTACCAGTTCTATCACGACCACATGTATGGCTTTGTGCTACAAAATGTGACACAGAACCTGGAAAGAGGCATGGAAGAGGGGCTTTTTCACAAAGAGCTGGACGTCGCCATTATGGCGCGTTACCGCATAGAGTCCTGCCTGCTGTGTTTTGAACCGGGAACTTTTCCCAAAGACCGGTTTGAGATGAGTCGGGTACAACTGACTTTAATGGAGCATTTTCTGAGAGGGATAGCTACAGATAAAGGATTAAAGATTATAAAAAAATATCAAAACAACAAAGATTAAAAAATGCGGCCCTATTTAAAAAGGATTACCATTCTAACTGCTTTCGCAGTGCTCGCAGGCTTCCAAGCCGATGCACAAGCGGTACCCCAGAACGACACCTTGAATGTACATCAGTTTTCACTACAGCAATGTATTGATTACGCCATACAACATCAAAATGCTATTAAGCTGTCAAGAATAGATTACGAAACAGCCTTGGCAAAAAACAAGGAAGTAACCGGTCTTGCATTACCCCATGTTACAGCAAACGGGCAATTGCAATACCTGCCTAAGATACCCACGCAGTTTATCCCTAACTTTATCTCTCCGGCAGTCTATGGCGTTTTGATCAAAGAAGGTCTTTTGCCCGATGGCACCAAAGTTCCGTCCGGGGGAATTCTGCCAGCTGCCTTCGGGACGACATATAGCGCCAGTGCAACCGTCTCCGTCACGCAAACGCTTTTTGACGGCAGTGTTTTTGTAGCCCTGCAGGCAAAAGAAACAGTAGAAGAACTTGCACGTAAAGGCATCAAACAATCTGAAATCGAAGTAAAGGAGAAAGTATCGAAAGCCTATTACAACCTGCTCATCAGCAGGAAGAAAATGGAATTGGTCAATACCAATCTCGACAGGCTGAAGAAGCTGTTACATGACACAAAAATACTATATAAAAACGGATTTGCCGAGCAGTTGGATGTAGACCGGGTACAGGTGCAACTCAATAATTTAGAAACCGAAAAAGTAAAGCTTATCAATTTGTTGGCCGTCAGTGATCAGCTATTGAAATTCCAAATGGGAATGCCCTTGGACGAACTCCTGCAGCCTACCGATAAATTGACCATGTTAAATGAAGGAACCAAGCTACTGAGTGTAGACAGCTTTTCCTACAATGACCGCATTGAATACACCCTTTTAAAAACACAAAAGAAGGCCAACGAATTTAACTACAAAAGATATAAAATGGCAGCGCTTCCGACCGTATCCGCGTTTATGAATTACGGGAAAAATGCCGGAAGAAATGAGTTTAACTTTTTCGACAAAGATGAACCCTGGTTTAGTTCCTGGGTAATTGGAGTTAAAGTAAGTGTCCCCATCTTTGACGGCTTCCAACGAAAAAACAAGGCAGAACAAGCCAGGTTGGCTGTTGAAAAAACACAGATACAAATGGATGCTCTGCAACAATCCATTGATCTGGAAGTTCAGCAATCCAAGACCACGCTACGTAACAGCCTGATCAACCTGCGTTCACAACAGGGGAACATGAACCTAGCGGAGCGTGTATATGACAAAGCTAAAAAGAAATACGAACAGGGACTGGGCAGCAATCTGGAAGTCATAGACGCAGAAAGTGACCTAAAACAGGCGCAAACCAATTATTTTGACGCCCTGTACAATACCATGATAGCGAAAATAAATTATAAAAAAGCAATCGGAGAATTATAATAACAACAACTTTTAAACCCATAATACGATGTTACCAAAAAAGAGATTTTTCATCGCCCCCGCATTTTTACTGCTGCTTTTGCTGGCAGCCTGCAACTCCAAAAAACCTTCTTCGAAAGAAGAGTTGTCTGCACTGATCAACAAAAGAGATCAACTAAACGAAAAAATAGCGCAACTAAAGTCACAGTTGAACGTCAGTGACAGCACGGTCACGGCTACCGGCAGAACAATACCCGTAGCAGTGAAAACGGTTCAACCGCATTTATTCAAGGACTATATTGAAATACAAGGGAAAGTAGATGCAGAAAAAAATGTGACCGTAACTTCACAGGTACCTGGGGTTGTTACCCATATTTATGTTGAGTCGGGTGATCATGTATCCGCCGGACAAACACTAGCCCAATTGGATGACAACGTGGTACGTCAGCAGCTGGCCCAGTTAGAAACCCAGTTAGATTATACCAAGAATATTTACGAAAGGCGAAAAAATTTGTGGGACCAGAACATCGGAACCCAGGTTGAATTACTGACGGCTAAAAACAATTATGAGAATGTCAATAAACAGATAAAGATAGTACAATCTCAATTGGAGAATTATAAGATCAAGTCCCCCATCAGCGGCGTAGTAGATAATGTGATCATCAAGATAGGACAGGCGGCTTCCCCGGGTGTCCCCGCTTTCAGGGTAGTCAACCTACATGAGCTCAAGGTAACCGGACAAATAGGAGAATCTCACATCGCTCATATAGAAAAAGGCGATGCAGTGGAAATTATCTTTCCTGACCTGAACGATACGTTGCATACGCACCTGACTTACGTGAGCAATGTTATTGATCCGGCAAGCAGGGCCTTTAGTGTAGAAATAAAACTACCACATTCCTCTGACTTCCACCCCAATATGCTGGCTATAATCCGGGTGGTAAGCCATATAAATAAAGAAGCCCTCACTGTTCCTTTGAGCATTATACAAAAGGACCAGGAAGGCGATTATCTCTATACCGTTTCCAATGGCAAAGCCATTAAAAAACATGTAAAAGTAGCAGAGATCTATGGCGGAGAGGCGGAAATCAGCGAAGGCTTGCAGGCTGGTGAAAAGGTCGTGACCGCCGGCTACAGGGAAGTTAACAACGAAAGTCCTGTAACTATTAAATAACAAAGCTGAGAACCCTATTTGATTCCCATTAAAGCATAATTTTTTCGGATGAAAGACGTATTCAAAGAATTTAAACCATCCAGTTGGGCCATTAACAACAGAATGACCATATACCTGATCACTATCCTGATCACCCTGGCCGGGTTATTAGCCTATAATACCCTGCCCAAGGAACAGTTTCCGGATATCACGATCCCTACCATTTATGTAACGACTGCTTATCCCGGAACTTCCCCGGAGAATATGGAAAAACTGGTCACCAAAGAGATTGAAAAACAATGTAAGTCATTGGAAGGGATCAAAAAGATTACCAGCAATTCCATACAGGGATTTTCCATGGTCAAAATAGAGTTCGAAACGGATGTGGACATTGACGTGGCCAAACAGGAAGTCAAGGACGCAGTAGACAAGGCCAAAGCTTCAAAGGACTTTCCCAGCGACCTGCCCGCTCCGCCTAACGTCATTGATGTGAACCTATCGGATATGCCCATTCTTTATGTGAATATTTCCGGGAACTACAGCCTTAAAAAACTCAAATCCTATGCAGATGATCTGCAGGATAAATTGGAAGCATTGCCGGAAATAAACCGAGTAGACCTGGTGGGGGCCCCCGACAGAGAAGTGCAGATAAATGTGGATATGAACAAGATGGCTGCTGCCAAAATATCATTTAACAATATTGCGACAGCTGTATCTAATGAAAATCATACTATTTCCGGAGGTACCGTAAAGATGAACGGACAGGAAAGGGACTTGGAGATCAAGCAGGAGTTCTATAACGTCGACCAGATCGCCAACCTGATTATTCAATCACCATCGGGAGGAAATGTTTACCTTAAAGAAATAGCCAACGTCAAGGATACGTTTGCGGAGCGAGAGAGTTATGCTACCCTGAATGGTAAACCGGTGATCACACTGAATATCATAAAACGCAGCAATGCAAACCTCATCGAAGCATCTGACCATGTCAGGGCTGCAGTTGCTCAAATGCAGAAAACGGACTTCCCCGAAGACCTTCATATAGACATCACCGGTGACCAGTCCGATCTTACCCGCAGTACTTTACACGATCTGATCAACACCATTATTATCGGATTTATATTGGTAACGGTTTTACTGATGTTCTTTATGGGAGCGACGAATGCCATATTTGTCGCACTGGCCGTTCCCTTGTCCATGTTGATTGCATTTATCGTCCTGCCAACACTCGGCTTCTCGCTCAATATGATCGTATTGTTCTCTTTTCTGCTGGCTTTGGGTATTGTCGTCGATGACGCCATTGTAGTTATAGAGAATACCCATAGAATATACGAAAATGGGAAAATGCCCATTAAAAAAGCAGCAAAAATGGCTACCGGTGAGATATTTCTGCCCGTCCTGGCTGGAACGCTAACCACCCTGGCACCTTTTATTCCGCTGGCTTTCTGGACTGGGATCGTTGGGGAATTTATGTTTTACCTTCCCATTACTTTGATTATTACCCTGCTGGCCTCCCTGCTGGTAGCTTATATCATCAATCCGGTCTTTGCGGTGGACTTTATGAAACCGGAACAAAGGAAAAGCACCAGATCCAAATGGAACCGGCGGTTAAAAATCACCATCATCGTTTTCGTTGCCATTGCTTTAATTTTCTACCTGGCAGGAAGCATAGGCGGTGGAAACTTCATCATAGCGCTATTGCTTATCTACCTCCTATACCAATTTGTCTTGGAGAAATGGGTGCATGGCTTTCAAGAAAGAATATGGCCCGGATTCCAAAACGGCTACACCCGCATTCTTAAAGGCGCGCTCAGGCATCCCGGATGGGTATTGGGCGGAACGGTTGCATTATTTTTTCTTTCCTTTATTTTCTTCGCTGTGCGCGGTCCCAAAGTAGAATTTTTCCCGGACGCAGATCCCAACTTTGTCTATGTCTACCTGGAGATGCCTGTAGGTACGAGTGCTTCCGCTACCAATGACGTCCTGCATGTATTGGAACATCGGGTAGACAGCGTCTTGGGGATCAACTATAAAACGGGGAAGGAGAACCCTATAGTCAAATCCATCATTACCAACGTTGCCATTGGCGCGGCTGAGCAGGGAAGCGATGACAACTTTGGCACGCATCCCAATTTAGGAAAGATCACGGTTAATTTCGTTAAATACAATGAACGTAACGGGGTTTCCACCCAAAAGTACCTGGATGAAATCAGGCAGGTGGTAAAAGGCATACCAGGCGCTACGGTCACAGCGGACAAAGAACAATCCGGCCCACCGGTCGGTAAACCTATTGTTATTGAAATTACCGGAGAAGACCTTGATACGCTTATTGCAACCTCTGAAAGGATCAAACAATATATTGCCAACCAGGACATAGGAGGTATTGAACAACTGCGGTCAGATTTTGACAATAGCAAGCCTCAGGTAGTCTTTGATGTCAACCGGGAGTATGCTAACCGGCAGGGAATCTCCAGCGGGCAGATCGGCATGATTTTAAGGACAGCTGTTTTCGGACGGGAGGTGAGCCGTTACCGTAATCCCCAGGAAGATGAAGAATACCCTATTCAGTTAAGGGCAAAAGAATATCAACGCAACAACATTAACCTGCTCCGCAATCTGGTAATTACCTATCAAGATATGAATATGGGGGGACAGATACGGCAGGTGCCTTTGTCTTCTTTGGCAAATATCCATTACAGTTCTTCTTACGGAGGGATCAAAAGGAAGGATCAAAAGCGGATCATTTCCTTATCTTCTAATGTACTGAGCGGATACAATGCCAATGAAATTGTGAAACAAATAGAATCAGCGCTTGCCCGCTATGATCTACCAGAAGGGATCTCCGTTAAAATGGGAGGCGACCAGGAAGACCAGGCCGCTACGATGGCCTTTCTGCAAACGGCACTCATAGCCGCGATTGGGTTGATCTTTCTGATTTTGATGATCCAGTTTAACTCCATCAGTAAGACCATGATCATCATCAGTGAAGTCATATTCAGCGTCATCGGTGTATTGCTCGGCACTGCCCTGTTCAAAATGGATATTTCTATTGTGATGACAGGCGTAGGTATTGTCGCGCTGGCAGGTATTGTGGTGCGAAACGGTATTCTGCTGGTAGAGTTTACCGACCTGATGCTCCAACAAGGCATGCCGATCAAAGAAGCACTGCTGGAAGCCGGCAGAGTAAGGATGACACCAGTGTTGCTGACGGCTATTGCTACCATATTGGGACTGATACCGCTAGGCATCGGAATGAACATCGACTTTGCCGGCCTGTTCACCCACCTTGACCCCCACATCTACTGGGGCGGGGATAATGCCGCCTTCTGGGGACCGCTTTGCTGGGCGATGATATTCGGGCTCCTGTTCGCCACTTTCCTGACCCTGGTATTGGTTCCCGCTATGTACCTCATCATGTGGCGCATGCTGCCTATGAAAAAATTCTATGGCGGCAAATGGGTCAGCTTTACCGCCTTGATATTACCGGTATTCCTGGTACTGGTATTGATCTACTATATCTTCAGGCCAAAAGAATATAAGCAGGATAATGAAGATTTTGCGCTTTCTGAAAGTCTGGCCACTGCTGAAGCAGAATATTAACCGCTACCGGTAGTCAGCAACCGGGATTGTAGGTTTGAAAGAGGAGGTTGCCTTAAAACATGAGGCAACCTCTTTTATTCATCTTTTTTCCGGCCGCATCTGAGGGAACAACAGCACATCCTGAATAGCGGCCTGCCCGGTCAGCAACATACAGAGCCGGTCTATGCCGATACCAATTCCGGAGGTTGGCGGCATGCCGTACTCCAACGCACGGAGGAAGTCGTGATCTATATACATGGCTTCGTCATCGCCACGCTCCATGAGTTTATTTTGTTCTTCAAAACGTTCCCGTTGATCGATGGGATCATTCAGCTCGCTATAGGCGTTGGCTATTTCCTTGCCATTGATAATAAGTTCAAAGCGTTCTACCAGCCCGGGTTCCGTACGATGCTTCTTAGTCAAGGGACTCATTTCCACCGGATAATCTATAATGAAGGTGGGCTGGACAAAGTTAGCTTCGCATTTTTCTCCAAAGATCTCGTCTATCAGCTTGCCTTTGCCGATGTTTGGCGCCACCTCTATATCTAATTCTTTGCATACCTTACGGATATCTTCTTCCTCCTTCTCCCGGAGGTCGTGGCCGGTATATTCTTTTATTGCGTCAAATATACTAATCCGCTTATAGGGTGCTTTAAAGCTTATCTCGTTGTCCTTGACAACTACTGTTGTTGAGCCATTCACTTTTTCCGCTACAGCCGAAAGCATTTGTTCGGTAGCCTCCATCATCCACAGGTAATCCTTATAGGCCACGTAGAACTCCAGAATAGTAAACTCGGGATTGTGCGTACGGTCCATGCCCTCGTTGCGGAAGTTGCGGCTAAATTCATAAACCCAATCGAATCCGCCAACGATCAATCTCTTTAAATACAATTCATTGGCGATTCGCAGGTACAACGGCATATCCAATGCATTATGATGGGTAACGAACGGACGGGCAGCGGCACCGCCGGGAATACTCTGCAATACCGGCGTGTCTACTTCCAAAGCTCCCTGGTCGTCCAGAAAATCCCGTATCGCTTTTTTTACAGCGGTAATTTTCTCAAAAATCCTTTTCCCTTCCGGGTTGATGATCAGATGGGCATAACGCTGTCTGTAACGAAATTCAGGATCCGTAACCGCATCAAACGTTTCCCCTTCCTTTTCTTTAACGATGGGCAACGGCCGCAAAGCTTTCGACAAAAGAGTGAAAGACTGTACATGAATAGAGGTCTCTCCGGTTTTGGTAACAAAGGCAAAGCCCTTTACCCCGATAATATCGCCGATGTCCAGCAATTTTTTCCACACCGTATTGTACAGCGTCTTATCCTCACCAGGACAAATGTCATCTCTGCGAACATACAATTGTATGCGGTCCGTAGCATCCTGCAAGACAGCAAAGCTGGCTTTGCCCATGATGCGAATACTCATGATTCTACCTGACAGACAAACTTCCTGAAACTGGTCTTTCGTCTCTTCCGCATACGATTCTTTGACGTGTTTTGCGGTATCATTGACAGGAAATAACGGAGCCGGATACGGATCAATACCCAGCTCCTTTAAAGTAACTAATTTTTCTCTGCGAATGACTTCCTGTTCGGACAAATGCCCGGTAGTATTTTCCATAATAGCTGCTTCAAATTGAGTTTCAGGCTGCAAAGATAGCAGTTTTGCCTGCACTTTGAAGTGCTATACGTTTCCGGCAATCAATTTTTTTACAAACTCAACCATTTTCGGATCACTGTAATCCGCTGCCCCCGCGTGTCGAAAGACCATTTCTCCTTGCTTGTTGATCATAACTGTTGTAGGTAGCGCCCCAGAGAGATAGACATAGGGGATGTTCCCAGCAGGGACATACACGGGCATTTCATAATCATGATCCTGCATGTATCGGGCGGCTTTTGAGAAATCCTCATCCGCATTAACGATTAGAAAAACGACATCTTCATTACTTTTAAATTGGTCATACAGCTTTTCAATGGTCGGCATTTCCGCTCGGCAGGGCGGGCACCAGGAGGCCCAAAAGTTGATAAAGATCACTTTACCTTTGAGCTCGGAAATTTTAACCGTTTCTCCTGCTCCATTCTTAAAGGCAGCCTCCGGAGCCACCTCTACTTTCTTGTCGGATGCCATAACCGCCTGGGGTTCAGCCGGGACGTCAGGCTGAAACAAGCCCACCTTCATCATACCTTGTATCATCAGAGATTTGGCATCAGGACTTATTAATACCAACAATAAGACAGCCATTACTACCGTATATAAAACGTTGGAAACCGTAGCCTTTTCCTTTAATATATGCATTAACTTTTTCATGTTTTTGATTTTTAACTTTTGAAATTCATGGATGTATAATCGCCCAGCCTTGTTGTTGGCGGATAATCAGTTCTCCGTTGCCACTGGGCACAAAAGAAACAAACGGCAACAGTTCGGAGCGGTCAATATTTCTTTCTCTCAAAGTATTCTCACAGGCGGCAAGAATCACTCCCTGGTCGGCCAGTGCTTTGAGAAGCGGCCCGTAGTCGTTTTTCTTCAAGAACACAGCTATTCCTCCACTGTGTGCTACCAGCTCCAGCTTCAGTTTTCCTTCCAACCTGGGATCATGCAAAGCATTGTTCATGTTTCTCAAGGTGGCCCGTATAACTTTGTCATTACCGCTGTTAAGCTGATACACTGCTTTGTATTCGTTTTTGACCGCTTCAGCTCCATGGAAATCCGCAGCTCCGGTAGTTTGTTGGGCTCCAGCGGTAAATGCAGCCGATAGGATAGACAGACTGAAAACCAGTCCGTATAGAACACTATTTTTCTTCATTCTTTTTGCATTTTGACATTCGATTTTAACGCTTTTGATCAGCGTACGTTAATTTGTACGTTCCGTTCTGCTCCGCCGACAGGTGCTGGCAGCTCACACAGAGAAATAAGATCAAATCAGAAGGGACCGATTGTCTAAAAACAAGTGGGTATGATAAAAAGTGGGCTGATAACAACGAATAGAAGCCGCTATGACCCGCTGAAAAGCATTCGGGTTCAATTGTGGGGATACTGGCAATACAGCCAGCGGCGTTGGTGTTGTTGTTATATTAAAGGGTTGCAGAACAGGATCCTTTTCAATTACCGTTATATCCTGGCAACAATAGGGTTGGTCGCCGCCGGATAAGGGAACAGCCGAACGAACCTGAGACCCCTCTGCATAAATTGTGGTTTTTACAGGAGAAGCGGTGGAAAATAACGCCCGCTTCACCGGGCAGGAAAAGAACAGAAACACAAACAGCGGCAATAACATCAACCAGGCTGCTGCGCGGCTTCGACCACCAATATGTGTTTTCATGCACTCCATACCCGGACAAAAGTAGGCAATCTTATCCTTCCACAAAAGGCCTGGACAGTTTTTGCCATTTTCTTAACAATTATAGACACAAAGGCAAGCCGCCTGAAAAAGCCCATTTCGCTTTCATTCATGGGATCGCTTTTAACCGGAACTCCAGTATTTCATGTCATCTTGGTATCAAATTTTTCCTGTAAGTTTGTAGCAACAAAACCGGACACCGCCCGAACACTAAATATGTTGAATCCACACTTACATCCGGAAGAAAAGCCCGAAAACACAGAAGAAAAAGAGCTGGAAAACAGTCTTCGGCCAGGAGAAATAGCTGAATTCTCCGGCCAGGAGAAGCTGGTCGATAACCTGAAAATCTTTATCAAGGCAGCAAAACAACGGGGAGAGGCACTGGACCACATCCTCTTTCATGGCCCGCCGGGGTTGGGAAAAACAACCTTATCACGTATTGTTTCCAATGAGCTGGGGGTTCATATCAAAGAAAGCTCGGGCCCGGTGATCGAAAAGCCCGGTGATCTGGCTGGTTTACTCACCAGCCTGGAAAACAGAGACGTGTTGTTCATTGACGAGATCCACCGGCTGGGAAATGTAGTAGAGGAATACCTCTATTCTGCCATGGAGGATTACAGAATTGATATCCTGATAGACAGCGGGCCCAGTGCCAGAAGCATCCAAATCAACCTGGATCCTTTTACACTCATTGGAGCCACCACCCGATCAGGCCTTTTAACTGCTCCTCTCCTCTCCCGCTTCGGCATTCGTTTTCGTCTTGAATATTACCAGGCGCCCGTTCTTAAAAAAATCCTAGAACGCTCCGCTTCTTTGCTCCAGACCAAGATTACCTCTGACGCTGCGACAGAAATCGCGGGTCGCAGCAGGGGAACGCCCCGAATAGCCAACGGTTTACTCCGGCGCATGCGTGATTTTGCACAAGTAATGGGTAACGGCACCATTGATATGGAAATTGCCCAATTCGGGTTAAAAGCGCTCAATGTGGACAGCTACGGGTTGGATGACATGGACAACAGGATTCTTTCCGCCATCATAGATAAGTTCAAGGGGGGACCAGTAGGCATCACTACGATTGCGACCGCCGTAGGCGAAGAGCCGGGTACACTGGAAGAGGTATACGAACCATTTCTCATTCAGGAAGGCTTTATCAAACGCACTCCTCGCGGCAGAGAAGCGACCGCAAAGGCGTATGAACATTTGGGAAAATACCCGCCCATGAATGATAGCCAGGGTTCCTTATTATTTTAGCCGGTGAACGCGCTTCACAAACCGTCAGCGGACAGCCTTCCTCCTCGGGAGGCTGTCCAAGATAAAAACAAAGATTTTTTTGCTTCAAAGCAGTTATGCTAGATATTTCCTTTCTTCAGTTCTTTAACGGCATAATCACAAGCTCTGGCTGTGAAAGCCATAAAAGTAAGCGATGGATTTGGAGCGGCGGTACTGCACATAAAACTGCCATCGGTGACAAAGACATTATTAACCGCATGCATCTGATTCCATTTGTTTAAAACCGACTGTTTGGGATCCTTACCCATACGGGCAATGCCCATTTCATGGATAGCCTGTCCCGGCGCAGAGCCGGAATCAAAGGTGCGAACATTCTTTACACCGGCGGCTTCCAGCATTTCCGCCGCGTCGTTCATCATATCTTTTCGCATCGCCTTTTCATTCTCTTTAAACCCGACGTCAAAAACCACTGTTGGTAGGCCCCAAACGTCCGTTTTACTGCGATCCAAATAGACTTTGTTGTCCTTATACGGCAGGCATTCGCCAAAGCCCCCCAGTCCCATGCGCCACAGGCCGGGTTCGGAAAGCATTTCCTTAAAATCCTTACCCACGCCCATTTCTGCAATTCCTCTCGCCCAATTGGAGCGGGAAGCGCCCCCTTGATACCCGAATCCGCGTACGTAGCCCCTGTTTTCGTTGTCTTTCACATTCCTGAAGCGAGGAATATAAATGCCGTTGGGTCGCCGCCCGAAATAATATTTATCCTCAAAACCCGGCATTTCTCCCGAGGCACCGCAGCGGAAATGATGATCCATCAGGTAATGTCCCAGTGTTTCGCTGTCATTTCCAAGCCCGTTGGGAAACCGATCCGAGACGGAGTTCATTAAGATAAAGGCTGTACCCACTGTCGAGGCATTGACAAATACAATCTTAGCATAATATTGATAGGTTTTATTCGTATTAGCATCAATAACACGAACGCCGGTAGCCTGCTTTTTATCCTTGTCGTAAAGCACTTCACTAACGATAGAGTCGGGTTTTACGGTGAGCCGCCCAGTGGCCATTGCCGGTGGCAAAGTAGAAGACTGTGTACTGAAATAGGCACTAAAAGGACATCCTCGGCTACATAGGTTGCGGTATTGACAGGGTCCTCTTCCGTGATGCTGTCTAGTAACATTGGCAACACGGCCGATGGTCATTACCCTGTTCTTAAAATTCTGCTCTATGCCTTTTTTTACCTGTTTTTCCACACAGTTCATTTCCATTGGTGGCAGAAAATGGCTGTCCGGAAGGTAGGGATACTGCTCTTCTTGACCACTGATCCCGACAAATTTTTCTACATATTCATACCAAGGTTCGATGTCCTTGTAACGAACCGGCCAGTCAATGCCGTGTCCGTCCTTTGCATTGGCGCCAAAATCCAGATCGCTCCACCGATAGCTCTGCCGTCCCCACATAATGGATTTGCCTCCTACGATATCGGGCCGGTACCAGTCAAACCTTTGTACTTCTTCATAAGGCGCATCGGAATCCTTAAACCAATAACTGGCATTGTGTTCACTGTATGGGTAATCGCGGCTTAGAAATTCATGATTTTTTCTTTGCTCTTCGGTGATTCTTCCCCGGTGTTTAAATTCCCAAGGTTTCATCATGGCCGTTTTATAACCGGTGACGTGCTTGAGCTGATGTCCACGTTCCAACATCAGTACTTTCAACCCTTTCTCGGTCAATTCCTTAGCAGCCCAGCCACCACTTAAGCCGGAACCGATTACGATGGCATCGTAGGTATTTTCTTGTTTCGCTTTATTATTGATATTTGGCATACATTATTTTTTAAACCCTGACAGGTTGAACCCTGTCTCTATTTTAACTTACCGGCAATGCATTATAAAGTGTTCATTTTCTCCACTCTATACTCCTGCCCGGTATTTGTGGAACGGTAAAGGCAGTATTATACCTGAACAAATGCACCACTGGTTTTTACTTTTATTTTTTATCAGGTTGCCCAGGCCTTCTCCCCCTCCTTATAAGGCACACAGCCTTCATATTTTCCTGGAACCTGAATATAGCGTAAGGTTTTTGTTGCACCGGGCTCGGAAGTAAAGAAACCCAGAAGAGTCAATTCCTTTAAGGTACGGTAAAAGGATAGGGACTTATCTTTATTCTTTCCTTTTCCCAATACTTCTTTATCCAGTGCAGCGACAGCGGTTTCCTGCTCCGTGGGAGAAAGTTTTAAAAATGCTTTATTATATTTTTTTTCGCACCACTTGTCAAATGCGGCCAGCCCCTTTTGGAAAGCGTCCTGATTTTTTTGTGGATAACACTCCTGCATCATCATCACAATAAACGCAGGCACCTGGGCGTCTACCGCGCCCGGTGTATCGGTACGAGGAATAATGACGTCAGCTATGCGCTCAACCGTCTTTTTTTCTCCCGATGTAAAAACAGTTCCCGCTCCTTTTTCAGGAGCATTGTTACAACTGTTTAGCATCACGCTAAGGGTAGTTGCCGAAAGCGCTCCGCCCATAAGGAGGGCAACACTTTTTACAGCTTCTCTTCTGTTCATAAACTTTAAATTTGGGTAATTTGGACGGACAAGATAGAAAGAGCTTTCGGTATCTCCAAATATCAAAAGAAAAAAAGGATAAGCAGCAGGAAGGGTAAGGAATTTTCATATTTACCTAATTGCTCCCGGAGTATACGAAGTGCTTTTCCAATGTGTTTTTCCACAGTACTTACGGAAAGATGCATGCGTTCCGCGATTTCCTTATAAGAGAGCTGTTCATAACGGCTCAGCCGAAAAGCCTCTCGGCATTGAGGCGATAGGACATTAATAATCTGCTCAATGTGGGTCTCTGTTTCTTTGGCATAAATCACCTGTAAACACTTGTCACTTTCATGTACTCGCTTTAGTTGCCTCAATTTATGCATATAAAAGGTACGATTCGCTTCTGTACGTAATTCGTGTAATATTATGTTCCTTAAAGTGGCATAGAGGTAGGCCCTTACATTTCCATTACCATCCAGCCCTGGAGCTTTTGACCAGAGATTAACGAACACATCCTGAACCACTTCCTCGACTTTCGGCGTAGAAGGTATGCGATGATAAGCTTTCTTACAAAGCGGATAGTAATATCTTTCATAAAGCGCAGAAAAGGCCTGTTCATCCCTTTTTTGAATGAGTTGCAGTAATTCCTGATCTGAGGTGTAGGTAAAATTTTTAATAATGCGCTACTTTTTTTTATCTAACAGAAGAATAATAACTAATGCTAAAGTATTATATACTTTTTATATTTCCAAGAAGATTTTTATTATTCACATGGAGGTTATTCTGTTTTACTGCAATATCTATAACGTAAGCTTTTAAAAACATGACTGAATCACGATTAACTACCCTCATCCAAAAGTACCTTTCAGGGACAGCTACGAAAGAAGAAAAAGAAGAGGTGGAACGCTGGTATGCTTCGTTTGACAGCTCTGAAGCTTCATTCAATGA